>CAZOZD010000227.1:0-3781 GCA_964584195.1 uncultured Burkholderiales bacterium | reverse complement strand
GGCGGTGGGGGCATAGCGGCTGCCTGGCACGGCGTGGCCGGTGGTCTTGTGGCAGGTGCCACAACTGAAGTTGAGACCATCCTTGTCCATGTGCACGTCGAGATAGCGACCGGGGTTGGTGAGCGAACTGTCGAGATCGCCATGCTTCACCGCGTCACCGCCGCCGCCGTAGAAATGGCATGCACCGCAGTTGCGGCGACCGGTCTTGCCGACGCTCTGGGCCACGACCTTGAGGTCCGGTGCCTTGACGATGCGGCCGGAACCGGCGGGAAACTCCATGTCCTTGTAGGTGGGGTGTCCAGCCAGACCGGGGATCTTGCGGTAGGTACCGGTGGACTCGTGGCAGATCAGGCAGTCGACGTTTTCCTGCGAGGCGAAATTGAAATTCTGATCCTTCCAGCCATAGCCGACGTGACAGGCAGTGCAGAATTCATAGTTCGACGGCACGGCCGTGCAGAAGTTGTTGATGACGTGCTTCTTGCCCAGGCGCTGCTGGCTTTGCGGATTGAGGAATTCCCAGGTCCAGTGGGTGGAGTGATGAACCTGCTTGGCCGCCTCGGTGTGACAGGCGAGACAGGCGCGGGTGACCTCGGGGCCGGACTTGAAGTCCTGCTGCAGTTCCCTGAACTTGCTGTGATCGGCGGTGGACCCCGTCAGCCGGGCCTGCGGCGGCGGCACATTGGTGGCCGGGTCCGAGGCGGACTCGGCCCGTGCGGACGGCGTGCCCAGCACGAACAGCAACGCCAGCAGCCAGACCAGGAATGAATGCGTTCTGGTGTACGACATGGTTTCTCCCAAGGGCGTGGATCTACGTTTGGGCCGGGCCGGCTCAGCAGCCGCCGCCGGCGCCGCCGCTCGCGCCACCGCCTTCGCTGGCCTTGGGCAGGATCATCTCCGGTGCCGGCCTGGAGGGATCGAATTCGAGGAATTTTTTCTGGTCCTGGGCCACCTGCCCCATCACGTCACCCACCAGGGGACCGAACATGCGTCCCATCAGGCCGGCATTCATGGTGCCGATGTACACCTTGCCGTCGTTCTTCTTGTAGACCGAGATCTTGCAGGGCATGAGGATGGACAGAAAGCGCACCGTATCCTCCTTGAGGATGGGCGCCGAATACTTGGTCGAGCAGGCCTCGATCATCATCACCGGCAGGACGTTGCCGCCATCGGTCTGCACCGCCTTGGCCGGATTGCGCAGCCCGGAGAGCGACCAGCCCTTTTCCTTCAGCTCGGGATTGCCGTCGATGTTGTGCTGGATGCGGGCGATGGTCTCCTCCATGCCGAACGGGCTCACCGTCTCGTTGAACATCAGACTGGGCATCATCAGGTAGCCCGCGATGGCAGTGAACAGGATCCCGCCGACAAAACCGCCCAGCAACTTCAACATCTCCGCTCTCCTCAGTCAATTCGGGGCGGGCTCCATACCCGCGCGGCTGAACCACAATCAGGGCGCCATGCTAGCATGGCGCGCCGGTCACCGATCCAGACCGATGCCCCAAGCCTCATTATAAGTCATTTCTAATATTTAACTCCGGAGATCGTCATGTCCGTTTCTGCCGACCTTTCCCGCCACGCCATTCCCGGCCAGCTCGAATTCCGCGTCCACGACAGCGGCCTCGTGTTCGCCATGATCGACAATCCCCAGGCCCGCGCCGAGATCTGCCTGCAGGGCGGCCACCTCACCACCTGGTCACCCAAAGATCAGGCCGAACCAGTGATCTGGCTGTCGGATCGCGCCACATTCGCGCCGGGCAAATCGATCCGCGGCGGCGTGCCGGTATGCTGGCCCTGGTTCGGGCCGCATGAACGCGAAGCCGGGTATCCCGGTCACGGTTTCGCCCGCACCGTGCCCTGGGAGGTGGTCGCCAGTGCCGCCCTGCCCGGCGGAGAGACCGAGCTGCGCCTGCACCTAGTCGACAACGAAACCAGCCGCATGCAATGGCCGCATCCGTGCGAGCTTGAACTCGTCGCCCGGGTCGGCGCCACACTGACGATCGAACTCGTCACCCGGAACCGGGGCGAGGCCGCATTCCGTGTCGGCGAGGCCCTGCACACCTATTTCCACATCGGCGACATCGCCGACATCCGCATCCACGGCCTCGACGGCGCAAGCTACGTCGACAAGGTGGATGGCGGCGCGCGCAAGCGCCAGGCAGGCGAGATCACCTGTGCCGGCGAGGTCGACCGGGTATATCTGGACACCGCGGCGGACTGCGTCATCGAGGATGCGCGCCTGGCCCGTCGCATCCGCATCGCCAAGCAAGGCAGCCAGTCCACGGTGGTCTGGACGCCCTGGCGGGACAAGGCGGAAAAGATGGGCGACTTCGGCCCGGGACGTGCCGACCAGGGTGGCTGGCGCGAAATGGTATGCGTGGAGAGCGGCAACGCCCTCGACAACGTGGTGGAAGTGCCTGCCGGCGCCGAACACACCCTGCGCGTGCAGTACAGTGTTGAAAAACAGTGACGGGTGACAAGGCCGGCGTCGACCGCCGCCCGAAAGCGGCCGCCAGCGCTCGTGCAGGCCGTCAGGGCCCCTGATGGAAAATCCGGGCTCAATGCACCCGGCGAGGCATGAAGCTCACCACCCGGGCATCGGACGGGCCGCGCTGGCCGGTGGTGGAACACGCACCCTCGGTTTCGGGCACGAAGCCTGTGGCCTCGTAGAGCAGGTTGATGACATCGACCCAGTGCCGCTCCTTGGCCATCTGCAGGGCGGTGCGGCCGGCTTCGTTGACTGCCTTGGGATCGGCTCCGGCCGCCAGCAGCACCTCGCACACCGCGCCCTCGCCGCCCCCGGCGGCCAGCATCAGCGGTGTGATGCCGAAGTGGATGGTGGTGTTGACGTCGGCGCCGGCGTCGATCAGTGCCTTCACCACCGGCGCATGGCCGGTGTCCTGCTCATGGTTGTAGGCCGCCTTGAACAGCGCGGTCCAGCCGTTGCCATCGCGGGCATCGACCTGGGCACCGGCGGTCAGGAGCAGACCCACCACGTCGAGGCAGCCGTTTGCGGCCGCGGCCATGAGGGCGGTCTCGCCGTTCTCGTCGGCCCAGTCGGGGGACACGCCGGTGTCGAGCAGACGTTGGCAGGCGGCGCGATCGCCGGCGCGGGCGGCGGCAATGAATTCGATGGACATAGGCGGATCCCTCCAGACGATTGAATACCCGACAATTATAATCAACTATTAACGAGAGTAAACCACTTTTGCGCCTGCCTGCCCCGCCACGCGCCGGGGAAGCTGTTTCCGGTCATATTGGTCTGCTATAAGGGGCTCTGCTCCCATACTGTTGCGCTGGAACATGGAAGGCAGGAGCGTATCCCCGGTCGAATTCATTCCAATCCTGGAAGGGAACGGGCTCATCCTGCCGGTGGGGCGCTGGATCCTGGATACGGCCTGCCGTCAGGTGCGTGCCTGGCAGGAACAGGGCCTGCCGGGGTTGCGCGTGGCGGTGAATTTCTCCGCCCGCCAGTTCCGCCAGGGCAATCTCTACGAAACCATCGCCCGGACGCTGGAGGCAACCGGGCTCGCCGCCGCCGATCTGGAGGTTGAAATCACCGAAAGCACGCTGATGGACATCGACGCCGGCGCCGCCGTGCTGGATCGTCTCGCCGGGCTGGGGGTACGGGTGGCCATCGATGACTTCGGCACCGGCTATTCATCGCTCACCTACCTCAAGCGGTTCTCGGTGCACAGCCTGAAGATCGACCGCTCCTTCGTCACCGACATCACCGAGGACCATGACGACGCAGCCATCGTCGCCGCCATCGTCGGGCTTGCGCACA
>CAZOZD010000226.1:0-3781 GCA_964584195.1 uncultured Burkholderiales bacterium | reverse complement strand
GAAAACCTGTCACACCAGCGAACGCCGGTGTCCAGGTGCCGGAATTGGCTGGATTCCGGCTTTCGCCGGAATGACGAATCGGGGGGCTTTCGAGGCGCCCTAGTGTTAATCTGATCAACGCAATGAACGACTTGTCCTCCGCTCGCTATTTCGCCGTCCGCCGTCTCAATCCGTATCGCGGGGTGGAGCAGGTGGTCGAGGTCGAGAACACCAGTGCGCATAGCCTGGACGGGCTGACCTGGCATCTGCGCGGCGAAGATGGCTGTGGCTGGGTGCGGCCGATTGGCGTGTGGCGGGAAGGGGAGGGGCAGGTCGCGGGCGTGGCGCGGTTGCCGGAAGAACTGGTCGCGGCATTGCGGGCGCGGCCCCGATTACCCTTCCAGCTGGTCGACCGGCTCGAACTCTGGCTTCTGGAACACGACAGCGGGGCGCCCTTGGCATTGCTCGATTCGGCGCGCCCCAGCCCGGAACCGCTGGGCGTGCGCGAGCTGACCTGGCACCCGTTCGTGCTTCCATACACCGGCTTTCACAGCCCGTCCCTGGCCCGGGCCCAGGCCGGGCAGCGCGGTCCGGACCGGCATCGCGACGTGCTCGAACGCATGGTCAACGACGCCGCCCGCCCGCAACCGGCGGCACAGTGGTTCCGGCGCGCGGCGGCCGGGATCGGGCCGGGCGAGGGGCTGGAGGGGTGCCGCCTGCGGCCGGAATGGGCGGGTCGCAGCCTGCCCGCGGATGCCTTTCCCGAGCGCATGGTGCGGGTGCCGGAGACCGCCGGGCCGAATAACCTACTGGAACAGTCGGTTATTCGCGAGTATCATGGCCACCTCGCTTCCCTGTTGCTGTTGTTGCCGGGACTCTCGGGGGCCACCCGGGCCGGACTCGAGATCGAGGCCATGGCGCGGCCCGCGGCCCTGGCCCGGGTGCATCGCCTGTTGCCGGCGATGGCCGACCCCGAACGCATTGCGGCGATCCTGGTCGCCGCCCGGCTGGAGTCCGCGACCGGGACGACGGAAGCCCAGACCGATCCTTGACGAGAACCCAAGCATGCGTCCATCCCACATCCAGACCATCCTCGACCGTGAATTCGAAAGCTGCGCCCGCGCCGGCCGGCCCTCGCAACACACCCCCGTCATGCTGTGGGGGCCGCCGGGGGTGGGCAAGTCGCAGATCATCGCCGGCATCGCCAAGCGCCACGGCACGCCGCTCATCGACCTGCGCCTGTCGCAGTTGGAGCCCACCGACCTGCGCGGCATTCCGTTCCGCAAGGGCGACAACGTCGAATGGTCGGTGCCGGCCATGTTGCCGGACGCCAAGCGCCACGGCCCGGCCGGCATCCTTTTCCTGGACGAGATCAACGCCGCGCCGCCCACGGTGTCGGCCGCCGCCTACCAGCTCATCCTGGACCGGCGCCTGGGCGAGTACATCATTCCCGACGGCTGGGCCATCTTCGCCGCCGGCAACCGCCAGGGCGACCGCGGCGTCACCTACGCCATGCCGGCGCCGCTGGCCAACCGTTTCACCCACTACGAGGTGGAACCCAATCTCGACGACTGGATCGCCTGGGCTCTGGGTGCGGGCATCGACGCGCGCATCCTGGGCTTCCTGCGTTTCCGGCCCGACCTGCTGTTTCACTACGACGCGGCCCACAATCCGGTGGCCTTTCCCAGTCCGCGTTCCTGGGAATACGCGCACCGCGCCCTGCAGAAGTTCGGCGAGCGTCCGGACCTGCTCGGCGACGCGCTGCAGGCCTGCGTCGGCCAGGCCTGTGGCGTCGAGTTGAAGGCCTTCATCGACAACCTGGAGAACCTGCCGGATATCGACGGCATCCTCGACGGCAGCGTCGGCGAGGTGCCCAAGGGCATCGACCTGCAGTACGGGGTCGCGGCGGCGCTGGTGCGGCGGGCGAAGGAATCGGCGGGGGATGTCGGCAAGCTCGCCAACATCCTCAAATACGCCCGCCGCTACCCACAGCGGGAGATGGGCGTCATGCTGGTGACGGACCTGCACCGGGCGGTGGGCAAGCCCCTGTTCGCGGTGCCCGAGTTCGTCGACTGGGCCAATTCGGTGGCCGAGTTGATGTTGTACGACTTCAAGCCGTCGGCGTGAGGCGTGAGGCGTGAGGCGGGCGATTGTCATCCCCCCTTTGGAAAAGGGGGGCAGGGGGGATTCAAGGGGCCAGGGCCAGCGATACGGCCGCCAAATCCCGAAGATGTCACGCCCCCGTGCGACATTACTTCAGGAGGGCGGCTATGACTGACCTCGCCCAACTGGAAACCAAGCTGGCCGCCGCGCGCACCCGGCTGATCCTGGAAAAGCCCTTTCTGGGCGCGCTGGTCATGCATCTGCCGCTCAAGGCCGCGGACGCCAAGTGGTGCAAGACCACCGCCACCGACGCGCGCAACTTCTACTTCAACCCCGCCTTCATCGCCCGCCTGAACCTGGAGCAGACCCAGTTCGTGCTGGCGCACGAGGCCATGCATTGCGCCCTGTCGCACTTCGCCCGCCGCGCCCATCGCCAGAAACACCGCTGGGACGTGGCCTGCGACTACGCGGTGAACATGATCCTCGACGAGGAACGCATGCGTGCCCCGGAAGGCGCATTGATGGAGGCCAAGTACCGGGGCCTCACCGCCGAGGAGATCTATCCGCTGCTGCATGAGGTCCCCCCCGAGGAGACCCTCGACCAGCACCTGTTCGACCAGGAACCGCAGAACTCGAACAGCCAGCAGGGCGAGCGGGATTCGGGCGATCCACACGAGGGCGAAACGGAGCGCCAGGGTTCGGGGCAGGGCGGCGAGGCCGAGCCGGAAAACGGCGCGCACGGCGAGGCGCGGCCGGAGCCTGAGGATGGGCGTGGTGAGGCGACCGAACCGCAGTCCGGGGAAGCTGACGAGGAACCGGGCCAGGAAAATGCGGGTTCGGACACCCAGGACCGGCCACCCCCCCCGCCCATGGACCCGGACAAGCTCGATGAACAGTGGAAAAGCCGGTTGGCCGCCGCCGCCCAGGCGGCGCAACAGGCCGGCAAGTTGTCGGCCTCGCTGCTGCGCATGGTGGACGATCTGCTGGCGCCGCAATTGCCCTGGCGGGCCTTGCTGGCGCGCTACATGATGAACGCCGCGCGCGATGATTACAGCTTCCAGCGCACCTCGCGCCGCAGCGGTGGCAACCCCGGCGAGGCCATGATGCCGCGCCTGTACAGCCAGAGCGTGCGGGTGGCTCTGGCGCTGGATACCAGCGGTTCGGTGACGCGCGATGAGTTGCAGGAATTCCTCACCGAAGTCGATGCGCTCAAGGCCCAGGTGCGCGCCGAGGTGATCCTGCATGCCTGCGACGACAAACTGGCCGAGGGCGGCCCCTGGCGCTTCGACATGTGGCAGGCGATGGATCTGCCGGAAGGCATTCACGGCGGTGGCGGCACCGATTTCAGGCCCGTGTTCGACTGGATCGAGCGCGAGCGGATCAATCCAGACCTGCTGGTCTGGTTCACCGATGCCGAAGGCCGTTTTCCCGAGCGCGAGCCCGCCTATCCGGTGGTCTGGCTGGTCAAGGGCAAGGCGCGGGTGCCGTTTGGCATCCGCATCCAGTTGAACTAACGGACAGGGCAATGGCCACCCCGAACCATCAATGTCGCCCTGTCCGTTCCCTCACCCCCAGCCCCGAGGGAGAGGGGCGCTTCGAGCGTTGCTGACGCGACGTTCACGTTAAACGAAGAGAATCGTTCATCCCAGATTGTCCATTAGGCGGCCCTGCGTGCCTACGCGGGCCCTGGCGGCCGTTT
>CAZOZD010000225.1:0-3801 GCA_964584195.1 uncultured Burkholderiales bacterium | reverse complement strand
TTTGTGAAGCAAAATCGCAAGGGAGCGGGGGCCCGAGACGGGGGCGAATGGTTTCTATTCGAGCCGATGGAGGGCCATGAGGGTTGCTTCAGTGAATGAGGCGGTGAGTAAAAGGTTCGGTCGGCCGGCTTGGGCGTGTTATTCCGGTATCATCACGGTTCGATGGCGGAGTCTCCGCCAAGCCATTCATTGCCTGACATCGCGTACCACTCCCAGTCCATGTTTCCACTTCTGGCCCGTCGCATCCGGCACGCGCCCTGGCCGTTCCTGATCCTGATCCTGGTCCTGGTGGTGCTGGCCGGTGGTTACGGTCGTGATGTGAGCCATCATCTCACTCTGGCGCCCGGCTGGGATGTACCCGACAGCGACTCCTCCCGCGCTGGCGTGGCCCTGCGCGCGGCACTCGATCGGGACGATACGCCGGTGTGGCTGTTGTTCCGGGCCCGCGCCGGGGTTCCGGCGGATGTCGATGATCCGGAGTTTGCCGGAGCGGCCCAGGCCGTTCTGGATCGCCTGGCGAAGAATCCGGACGTGCGCGGTATCGAAAGCCATTATTCGGGTACGCCCGGGATGCGTTCGGTTTCGGGCGACATGACCTATGCCGTGGTCGCCCTGAACCGGGGCGAGGATGAAGGCATCGGTGCGTTCCAGCGCCTGCGCGAGATGGTTGCCAGCGACCGTCTGGAGGTGCGCCTGGGCGGTGAACTGGCGACCTATGTCGATACCCGTGAATATCTGGCACGTGACATCCTGCGTACCGAGGTGGTGAGTCTGGTCCTGCTCGCTTTCCTGCTCATGTGGGTGTTCGGCTCGATGGTGGCGGCGACTTTGCCGTTGGTGGTCGGCGTGGTGAGCGTGGCGCTGGCGGCCGCCGCCCTCAAGTTCATCGGCCAGTTCACCCCGATCAGCCTGTACGCGGCCAATGTGGTGACCATCCTGGGCCTTGGCCTGGCGGTGGACTACGGTCTTTTCATGGTGTCGCGCTTTCGCGAGGAGTATGCACGCCGGGTGGCGCGGGCGGAGGATTATCCTGCCCAGGCCAGCGCCATTCTGCGCGATACCCTCGACACCGCCGGGCGCACCGTACTGTTCAGCGGTATCACCGTGGCGGCCAGTCTGCTCTGCCTGACCCTTTTGCCCCAGCGTTTCTTCCAGAACATGGGCCTGGCCGGCAGCCTGGCGGTGCTGGCTGCGATGCTGACCTCGGTGTTGTTGTTGCCCACCCTGCTCACCCTGCTCGGGCCACGCATCAATCGTTTCAGTCCGGCCTTTCTGGCGCACCGGCTGGATCAGCCAGGACGCACCCAGGGCTGGCGTGACTACAGTCTATGGGTGGTGCGCCACGCCGGTTTCGCCCTGTTCGGCAGTCTGGCGGTGCTGGCGCTGATGGGTACGCCGATGACGCATCTTGCCATCGCCACGTCCGACAGCCGTTCATTGCCGGTCGGTGCCGAGAGCCGCCAGGTGCATGACACCCTGGCGCGGGCATTCCCCGATGCCGAAGTGGCGCCGCTCCTGATCGCCGTCCGGACCCGGGGTCCGGTGCGTGATGCCGCCGGTCTGGCGGCGCTGGACGGGCTCGCCGGCGCCATCGAGGCAGTACCCGGCGTGCACCAGGTGGATGGATTGACGCGGCTCGATCCCGGCTTCGGCCTGGCCGATTATTCCCTGCTATACCAGCATTCCGAACAGTTCCCCATCGCCGGTCTTGCGCTCGAACGTTATGGTGGCGAGCGGATCAGTCTGCTCCGGGTGCAGATCGAACCGGCACCTTCCAGCCCCGCAGCCCGTGAACTGGTGCGGGCGATCCGCGCCCTGCCGGCGCCGGAGGGCATCGACGCATTCCATGTCGGCGGCTTTGCGGCGGCGCACCTGGATTACGTCGAATCACTCCAACATGGTGTGCCCAAGGTGATCCTGGCGGTGGCCCTGGTGGTCGGCGTGGTGTTGTTCGTCATGCTCGGCAGCCTGCTCCTGCCAGCCATTGCCGTGCTGACCAGCCTGCTTTCGCTGGTGGCCACCTTCGGTGGCCTGGTCTGGGTATTCCAGGACGGCAACCTTGCAGGCTGGCTCGATTTCACGCCGCAGGCGGGCCTGGAGGGCACGGTGCTGATGCTGATCTTCGCCACCGCGTTCGGCCTGTCCATCGACTATCAGCTATTCCTGCTCTCGCGCATCAAGGAGATGCGCGCGCTGGGGGCCGATGCCGTCGAGGCGATCAGTCTGGGCCTGTGTCAGAGCGGGCCCATCATCACCAGCGCTGCCCTGCTTATCGGCGTGGTGCTGGGCGCGGCCGCCTTGGGTGAGGTGGTGTTCATGAAGGCCATGGGGCTGGGCCTGCTGATCTCGGTGCTGGTCGATGCCACCCTGATGCGCATGTTGCTCATGCCCGCCCTGCTGCGTCTGGCCGGAGAATGGGCCTGGTGGGCGCCGGCACCGCTCAAGCGCTTGCACGAACGGCTTGACCCGCATGCCGCGAAGCCGGAACAATCACCGTCATGAATGCACATCTCCGTCCCAGAGGCTCCGCCTGGCCGCAGATTGGGCTGATCGCCATCCTGCTCGGCGCGCCCCTTCCTGGTCAGGCCGACCTGACCCTGCATGGTCGCAGCGGCATCATCAGCATGAACCGGCCCAGTCTCGGCCAGGAAACCCTGTACATCCGCAACCAGCAGCTGCGTCGCGATCTAAACCATCAGGGGCGTGGCCTCACCTATCTGTATGATCTGGGCAGTCGCGAGATCGTGGTGATCGACCACCTGATGCGCCAGGCCACCCGTCAGGCCATGGCTCCACCCCCCCCTCCTTCCGGGCCCGCGCGCGGCCGAGCCCGCCAGGACGATGGCATCCAGCTCGATCTCAAGGCCAGCGGTGAACGCCGTCCGCTGCAAGGCTGGCAATGCGCCGAACAGCACCTGACTGCGCGGGTACCTGCCACCCTGGGTCAGGAATCCGCCACGGTGGTGCTGGAAGGTACCCTCTGGCTGGCCGCCAAGACCCGTGAACAGGCCGAATTCGACCGCTTTCTGCGCGCCCTGGGCAATGAGGATTTCTTCATGGGGGCGCCCAATCTGGCCGGGGCGCAGACCCTGGCGATAAACGAGACCCTGCGCCGGGTGTTGCCGCGCGGCGTACTGTGCGCCGCCGACATCGAGGTCCGCTACGAGGGTGGCGGCCGTCTGGCGGAACTGGGCAGCCGCATGGCGACGCGGGTGAGCCTGGCCTGGGATCGGTTCAGCAGCGAGGCGGTCGATGCCAGCCTGTTCGCCATCCCGGCCGGTTATCGCGTCATCGGTCCCTGATCAGCCATCAGCCGCCAGCAGCTGCACCGTCTCACCCGCATATTCCACCCGCTGCCCCGGACGCAGCTTGGCCCGCTTGCGCGTTTCCACCAGTCCATCCACCCGCACTACGCCCGCCGTGATCAGCGCGTGCGCGGCGCCGCCGGTCGGCGCCAGACCGGTGGCCTTGAGCAACTGGTCGAGCTGGATGAATTCGCCGCGCAGGGCGAAGCTGTGGAGGGTGGGCATGGCGGCTCCGGGATTGACGACGGGCGGCCATTGTCCTTCGCCGCGCTGCGGCCGCCAAGAGGACGAGGGCAGGTAGAATGCCGCCTTTTGCGTGGTGCCCGTGATGTGGTTCAAGAATCTACAGCTTTACCGTGTGCCGGCGCGCGATCTGCCCGGACCCGACCGTATCCATGAAGCCCTCTCCCGCCATGTATTCCAGCCCTGCGGTGGGCTGGAGCGGCAGAGCCTGGGCTGGCGTCCGCCGCGCGACGGCGGTGGTCTGGTGCATGCG
>CAZOZD010000224.1:0-3803 GCA_964584195.1 uncultured Burkholderiales bacterium | reverse complement strand
CAAGGCCGCCGCAGGCCTGCTGGAAGAAGCCGACATCGAGGAAGTGAATGGCTGGTTGACGGCCGGCCCCTGACTCCGCCCGTGCCGCCTGCGCCAGTCCGTGCAGGCGAGTCAGGCGCGGAAGGGGGAGGCGGCAGCTCTCAGAGCACCATCCTGACCTCCGGATGCGCCGTAAGCTCGCGATACAGTGCGTCGAGCTGGGGCTTGCCGGTGGCGCGCAGGGTGCACGTGATGGCGAGGTAGTTGCCGGCCGCCGAGGCGCGCACGGTGGCGGATTCGGGGCGGAAATCGGGGGCGTGGCGCTGGACGATGGCGATCACGCTGGCGACCAGGGTTTCGCTGCTTTTTCCCATCACCTTGACGGGAAAGTCGCATGGAAATTCGAGCAGGGTGTCGCCGGTGTCGCTCACGCGGGGGCCTCCCCGGCGCGCATGACGTCGCGCTTGAAGGCCTGGTAGGCGGCATGCATGCGGCGGAACAGCGGCCCCGGCCGACCGTCGCCGACCGGGTGGCCGTCGAGCCGGACGACGGGGGTGATTTCCTTGGTCGAGGAGGTGAGCCAGATTTCCTCGGCAGCACGCATCTCGGCCACGGCAATGGGCCGCACGGCATGGGGCAGAGCCAGTTGTGCCGCCAGTTCGAGCACCACGTCATAGGTCACCCCGGGCAGCATCCGGTGCGACTTGGGCGGTGCCAGGAGACGGCCGGAATGGACGACGAACACACTGCTCGCCGATCCTTCGATCAGCTGGCCGTCGCGCACCAGCAGGGTCTCGGCGCAGCCGGCATCGACCGACTGCTGGCGCAACAGGACGTTGGCGAGCAGCGAGGTGGTCTTCAGATCGCAGCGTGACCAGCGGGTATCCTCGGCGCTGATCGCCGCCACGCCCTGTTCCAGCTGGGTGGCCGGCGGCGGTTCGAGGCGCATCGGCAGGACGAACACGGTGGCGGGGGTGTCGCGCGGAAAGGCGTGATCGCGTGGTGCGACCCCCCGGGTGACTTGCAGGTACACGCCCTGGTCCGGCCACGGCGCGGTTGCCACGACGTGAGCAATCACTTCCTTCCAGCGCTTTTCACCGAGCGGGTCGTCCAGGCGGATTCCGGCCAGGCTATGGCGCAATCGGGCCAGGTGTTCGGTGAGCCGGAACGGCCGCCGGTCATAGACCGGGATCACTTCATACACGCCGTCACCGAAGATGAAGCCACGGTCGAGAACGGGGATACGCGCCGCGGAGAGTGGCAGGTATTCGCCGTTCAGGTAGACCGTGCAATCGACCCCGGACATCGTCCGGCTCATTTGAACCAGAGCAGCAGGCTGTCCCACAGGCGACCGAGGAAGCCGGACACCTTGACCGCTTCCAGGGCCTGCATGGGGTATTCGCCCAGCACCTTGCCGTCCAGGGTCAGGCGCAGGGTGGCGATGCGCTGGCCGCGGTCGATGGGGGCGAGCAGGGGTTGCTGGCTCACCACTTCGGCCTGGACGCGCGCCGCGCCGCCACGCGGCACGGTGACATGGAACTCGTGCGGGAACCCGGCCTTGACCTGGCCCGACTTGCCCTTGTACACGCGCAGGCCGGATACCGACTGGTTGGCGTCGTACAGCTTCACCGTCTCGAAGAACTGGAAGCCATAGTTGAGCAGCTGCTGGCTCTGCATGGCGCGCGCGGCGTCGGAGCCGGCCCCCAGCACCACCGAGATCAGGCGCCGCTCGTCGCGCCGGGCCGAGGCCACCAGGCAGAAGCCCGCGCTTTGGGTATGGCCGGTCTTGAGCCCGTCAACATAGCCGTCCATCCAGAGCAGGCGGTTGCGGTTGGGCTGGGTGATGCCGCTCCAGGTGAATTCGCGCATCGAGTAATAGGCGCGGTAATGCTCGGGATAGTCGCGGATCAGGGCGTGCGCCAGGCGGGCCAGGTCACGCGCGGTGGAATAGTGCTGGGCATGGGGCAGGCCGGTGGAGTTGACGAAGTTGGTGTTGTGCATGCCCAGCCGTTTCGCCATCTGGTTCATCATGGTGGCGAAGCCCTCCTCCGAACCGGCGATGGCTTCCGCCAGGACCACGCAGGCGTCGTTGCCGGACTGCACGATCACGCCCTTGAGCAGGTCGTCGACCGTGGCCGGCCGGCGCGGGTCGAGGAACATGCGCGAGCCTTCCATGCGCCAGGCACGCTCCGAGACCGGCAGGGCCTGGTCCAGCTTGAGGCGGCCCTCGCGGAGCGCGGCAAAGGTCAGGTAGGCGGTCATCAGCTTGGTCAGCGAGGCGGGCTCGACCCGGTGGTCGGGGGCCTTTTCGGCCAGGGCGGCGCCACTCTGGGCGTCGATCAGCAGCCAGGCGCGGCTGTCGAGCTGGGGTGGCGGCGGCACCGGCAGGGCGGCACCGGCCGACGAGCCGAACAGGCTGAAAGCGAACAGGGTCAGGAGCAGGAACGGTTGGGCGATTCGATTCATCACGGCAAGGGAAATGGTTGGGCTGGGTTTCATTGGGTCCGGCGCGGGACTGGTTTGGTTCCCGCGCCAGTTTGACGTCAACGGGAAACGCGGAACGGCCGGATGCCCAGATCGCGCAGCAGGCTCGCGGCGGCGAGATCGGCGGCGGCGAGACTGAGGTATGGACCGGCCTGCACCCGGGTGAGGCCATCCGCTTCCAGGCGGTGCACACCGGGCAAGCCGAGCGCCGGTGTGTCGCGCAGGCGCGCTACGAGGGCCTCCGCGGCGGCGGCATTGGCGAACGCACCCAGTTGCAGATAGATGCCGGCGACCGGGGGCTGGGCCGGGGATGGCGCCGCGGCCGGTGCCGGATCACGCCTTGCCGGCGGTGCCGGCTCGCGCACTGGCGCGCTGGCCAGGCGGGTGTCGGGGCCGCCGGCCTCGGGCAGGATGCGTTCCACCTCCACCATGCCTACGCCGCGCAACAGGTCGAGCTTCCAGGCGGCGGTGTAGGACAGGTCGATGATGCGTTCGGGATGGAATGGGCCGCGGTCGTTCACCCGCAGCACCACGCTGCGGCCATTGGCCGGGTTGGTGACCCGGACATAGCTGGGGATGGGCAGGGTGGCGTGGGCTGCGGTCATGCCGTACATGTCGTAGATCTCGCCCGACGAGGTGGGGCGGCCGTGGTAACGGCGGCCATACCACGATGCAAGGCCGCGTTCGCGATAGGCGATGTCGACCGGCAAGGGGGTATAGGACTGGCCCATCACCGTGTAGGGCCGGTTGGCGAAACGGTGCGGGGGCTCCGCGCGCGGCACCGCGTCGGGGATGCCGGCGAGGTCGGCGGGCGGATTCTCACCCGGGCCATCGTCCTTGTAATAGCCGCCGCCGGTCAGCGGCGGATGCGCGGGGACAGCCGCCGGCGCGGGGCCCCTGGCCGCCTGCCGCTGGCCGATATTGGCGCAGCCGGCCAGGGCGACGAGGGTCGAAACCACTATAAGTGTTGCGGCCAATCTCATGTTTTGACGAGTTTTTTGTGCGAGGCGAGTGCCATCAAGATACCAAAGCCGAGCAAGACTGTCACCATCGAAGTGCCTCCATAGCTGACCAGGGGCAGCGGCACTCCCACCACCGGCAGGATGCCCGATACCATGCCCATGTTTACGAATGCATAGGTGAAGAAGGTGAGCACGATGCTGCCCGCCAGCAGGCGCCCGAACAGGCTGGGGGCCGAAGCCGCGAGCTGCATGCCGCGCGCGATGATGGCGAGGTAGAGCAGCAGCAGGAACAGGTTGCCGAACAGGCCGAACTCCTCCGAATAGACTGCGAAGATGAAGTCGGTGGTGCGTTCCGGGATGAAATCGAGATGCGCCTGA
>CAZOZD010000223.1:0-3825 GCA_964584195.1 uncultured Burkholderiales bacterium | reverse complement strand
AAGGCCCATAGCTTGCCTCAAACTCTCGGAAAATGGCTAATGGACAATCTGGGTTGAACGCATACAGCAGGTCGAGCTGGGCCTCCAGCGCGTTGGTGCCATACAGGCCGCGCGCCCGCGCCTCCAGGTAGCGGCGGTAGGTTTCGCCCGACAGGTCGCGGATGGGGCCGCCGTGATGGCGGGGCAACAGGCCGAAGCGCGACTCCACCCAGCCCTTCAGCACCGCGCCCTCGATGCCGTCCGGGTCGAATCCCCAGCCGCGCGCCATGCGCAGGTAGCTCGCCTTGACCCGTCCACGCCCGCGACCGGGGACATGGCCGGCCTGTTCGGGCGCATCCAGGCTGAACACCGCGTTCATGTGGGCAATGAATGTGGCCACCCGCGCCGCAGGCTCGGCGAATGCGTCCAGGGACTCGAACAGCTGCCGATGCAGCTCGATCACGCCGTCCAGCGCCAGTGGCACCGGATGACGCTGATAGCCCAGCCCACCGAGGATGACGGCCGGCAATGAACATCGGTTGATCGGCAGGCGGGCCTCGCGCGGCAGGATGATCCGCGGTTCGGGCGGGATTTCGGCTTGAGGGTCGTTCACCCCCGTGTTGTAGCGCCGCGCGCCGGGCTTGTCCATGCCCGTCCGGCTTGTCATCACCCCGACAATGAAATGGGCATTGTCGCGACAAAAACGACCTCCATGTCTGCGAAACACGAATAAATCAATTCATAAACAGTTAGTTGCATTGTTTTGTCGGTCTGGCACGGCTGTTGCGCTGTATCCAGCGCGAGCGAATCCTTCATTCGCACTTTTTTGTGACGTGTCAGAGGAAAAACAATCATGGGTCTGCGTCAATGTGCAATCTACGGCAAGGGTGGCATCGGCAAGTCGACCACCACCCAGAATCTGGTGGCGGCTCTCGCCGAGGCAGGCAAGAAGGTGATGATCGTCGGTTGTGATCCGAAGGCCGACTCCACCCGTCTGATCCTGCACGCCAAGGCCCAGAACACCATCATGCACCTGGCCGCCGAGGCCGGTTCGGTGGAAGACCTGGAACTGGAAGACGTGCTCAAGGTGGGCTTCGGTGGCGTCAAGTGCGTCGAGTCCGGCGGTCCCGAGCCGGGTGTCGGCTGTGCCGGCCGTGGTGTCATCACCGCCATCAACTTCCTGGAAGAAGAGGGCGCCTATGAGGAAGACCTCGACTTCGTGTTCTACGACGTGCTCGGCGACGTGGTGTGCGGCGGCTTCGCCATGCCCATCCGCGAGAACAAGGCCCAGGAAATCTACATCGTCATGTCCGGCGAGATGATGGCCATGTACGCCGCCAACAACATCGCCAAGGGCATCGTCAAGTACGCCAATTCCGGTGGCGTGCGTCTGGCCGGCCTGATCTGCAACAGCCGCAACACCGACCGCGAGGACGAGCTGATCGAGGCACTGGCCGCCAAGCTGGGCACCCAGATGATCCACTTCGTGCCGCGCGACAACGTGGTGCAGCACGCCGAGATCCGCCGCATGACCGTGATCGAGTACGACCCGAAGGCCAAGCAGGCCGACGAGTATCGGGCCCTGGCGCAGAAGGTCATCAACAACAAGAAGCTCACCATCCCCACCCCGGTGACCATGGACGAGCTGGAAGACCTGTTGATGGAGTTCGGCATCATGGAACCGGAGGACGAGACCATCGTCGGCCAGAAGGCCGAGGCCGCTGCGGCCTGATGAGGCACCCCTCTCCCTCGGGGAGAGGGCAGGGTGAGGGGTGCGGGCGAAGCAAACGCCCTCACTCCCCAGCCCCTCTCCCTGCGGGAGAGGGGAGGCGCAACCCCAACATGCCGGCCACGGATTGGTGGCGGCGTGAAAGGAGAATGAAATGTCGAATCTGACCCGTGAACAGACCGAAGCCCTCATCGCCGAGGTGCTTGAGGTCTATCCCGAGAAGGCCCAGAAGGATCGCAAGAAGCACCTGGCGGTCAACGATCACTCGATCGAGCAATCGAAGAAGTGCATCACCTCCAACCGCAAGTCGCTGCCCGGCGTGATGACCATCCGTGGCTGCGCCTACGCCGGTTCGCGCGGCGTGGTGTGGGGTCCGATCAAGGACATGATCCACATCTCGCACGGCCCCGTCGGCTGCGGCCAGTACAGCCGGGCCGGCCGGCGCAACTACTACGTCGGCGCCACCGGCGTGAACACCTTTGCCGAGATGAACTTCACCTCCGATTTCCAGGAAAAGGACATCGTGTTCGGCGGCGACAAGAAGCTGGCCAAGCTGATCGAGGAGATCGAGGGCCTGTTCCCCCTGCACAAGGGCATCTCCGTGCAGTCCGAGTGCCCCATCGGCCTCATCGGTGACGACATCGAGGCGGTATCCAAGAAGGCCGCCGCGACCCTGAACAAGCCGGTCGTGCCGGTGCGCTGCGAAGGCTTCCGCGGCGTGTCGCAGTCGCTCGGCCACCATATCGCCAACGACGCCATCCGTGACTGGGTGCTGGACGCCAAGAAGGAAGCCAAGCCCTTCGAGTCGACCCCTTACGACGTGACCATCATCGGCGACTACAACATCGGCGGCGATGCCTGGTCCTCCCGCATCCTGCTCGAGGAGATGGGCCTGCGGGTGATCGCCCAGTGGTCCGGCGACGGCACCATCGCCGAGATGGAGAACACGCCGAAGGCCAAGCTCAACCTGCTGCACTGCTATCGCTCGATGAACTACATCAGCCGGCACATGGAAGAGAAGTACGGCATCCCCTGGATGGAGTACAACTTCTTCGGCCCGACCAAGATCGAGGAGAGCCTGCGCAAGATCGCCGCATTCTTCGACGACACGATCAAGGAAAACGCCGAGAAGGTGATCGCCAAGTACCGCCCGATGGTGGACGCGGTAGTCGCCAAGTACAAGCCGCGCCTCGAAGGCAAGCGGGTGATGCTCTACGTCGGCGGCCTGCGCCCGCGCCACGTCATCGGCTCGTATGAAGACCTGGGCATGGAAGTGGTCGGCACCGGCTACGAGTTCGCCCACAACGACGACTACGACCGCACGATCAAGGAAATGGGCAACGCCACCCTGCTCTACGACGATGTCACCGGCTTCGAATTCGAGGAGTTCGTGAAGAAGGTGAAGCCCGACCTGATCGGCTCCGGCATCAAGGAGAAGTACATCTTCCAGAAGATGGGCATCCCCTTCCGTCAGATGCACAGCTGGGACTACTCCGGCCCCTACCACGGCTACGACGGCTTCGCCATCTTCGCCCGGGACATGGACATGACCCTGAACAACCCGTGCTGGAACAAGCTGACGCCGCCCTGGAAGAAGGTGGAAGAGGCCGAAACCCTGGCCAAGGCCGCCTGATGTACGCCCTCCCCTCCGGGGGAGGGAAACCAACACCGATCAAGCTTTCGCCGACATCCACGGATGGGTGGTGCCGGTAAGGAGATGGAAATGCAAGTGACCGAAAAGATCGTTCCCTCGTATCCGCTGTTCCGTCAGCCCGAATACAAGGAATCGCTGACCAACAAGCAGCAGCAGTTCGAGGATCGTGTTCCTCAGGGCAAGATCGACGAGGTGTTCCAGTGGACCACCACGCTCGAATACCAGGAGCTCAACTTCAAGCGCGAGGCGCTCACCGTCAACCCGGCCAAGGCCTGCCAGCCGCTCGGCGCGGTGCTGTGCGCACTCGGTTTTGAAAAGACCCTGCCCTATGTGCACGGTTCGCAGGGCTGCGTGGCCTACTTCCGCACCTACTTCAACCGCCACTTCAAGGAGCCGATCGCCTGCGTGTCCGACTCCATGACCGAGGACGCGGCGGTGTTCGGCGGCCAGAAGAACATGTTCG
>CAZOZD010000222.1:0-3834 GCA_964584195.1 uncultured Burkholderiales bacterium | reverse complement strand
CTGGAGCGGGTGATGGGAATCGAACCCACGTCATCAGCTTGGAAGGCTGAGGTTCTACCATTGAACTACACCCGCCTTCGGCCACATTCAACGGCCAACAACCTTGGTGGAGGGGGAAGGATTCGAACCTTCGAAGGCAGTGCCGGCAGATTTACAGTCTGCTCCCTTTGACCGCTCGGGAACCCCTCCTCGAAAGCGCGGCATTATCCCGTTCCGGGCACCGCTTGTCAAACACGACATGCAAAAATTGTTTTCAGCACCCCTTTTCCTGCTGGAAAGGCACTCAGACGTTGAACAGGAAGTTCATGACGTCGCCGTCACGCACCACGTAATCCTTGCCTTCCGAGCGCATCTTGCCGGCCTCCTTGGCGCCATGCTCGCCATGGCAGGCAATGTAGTCCTCGAATGCGATGGTCTGGGCGCGGATGAAGCCCTTTTCGAAGTCGGTATGGATCACGCCGGCCGCCTTGGGCGCGGTATCGCCCTTGTGGATGGTCCAGGCGCGCACTTCCTTGGGGCCGGCGGTGAAATAGGTCTCCAGGCCGAGCAGGGTGTAGGCCGCGCGGATGACGCGGTTGAGCCCCGGTTCATCGAGCCCGACGTCGGCGAGGAACATCTTCTTTTCCTCGTCGTCGAGGTCGACGATCTCGGATTCGAGCGCCGCACACACCGGCACCACAGGGGAGCCCTCGGTGGCGGCGTATTCGCGCACCCGGTCAAGCAGGGGATTGTCGGCGAGACCATCCTCGGCCACGTTGGCGACATACATGGTGGGCTTGGTGGTGAGCAGGAACAGGGGCTTGAGCAAGGCAGCCTGCTCGTCATCCAGACCCAGGGCACGAATCGGCCGCCCCTGGTCGAGCGCGGCCTGCACCTGCTCCAGGATCGCGACCAGCTTCTGGGCCTCCTTGTCACCGGCGCGTGCCACCTTGGTGTAGCGGGCCAGCTGTTTTTCGACGGTAGCGAGGTCCGCCAGCGCGAGTTCGGTGTGGATCACCTCGATGTCGGCGATCGGGTCGATCTTGCCCGCCACATGGACCACATTGTCGTCCTCGAAGCAGCGCACCACATGGGCGATGGCGTCGGTCTCACGGATGTTGGCGAGGAACTGGTTGCCCAGTCCCTCGCCCCTGGAGGCTCCCGCCACCAGGCCGGCGATGTCGACGAATTCGACGATGGCTGGAATGACCTTCTGCGGCTTGACGATCGCGGCGAGCTGGGCGAGGCGCGGGTCCGGCACCTCGACCACGCCCACGTTGGGCTCGATGGTACAGAAGGGGTAGTTGGCGGCCTCGATCCCGGCACGGGTGAGTGCATTGAACAGGGTCGACTTGCCGACGTTGGGCAGGCCGACGATTCCACATTTGAGGCTCATGGTTTCTCCGGTGAGGCGTGAGGCGTGGGGGGTGAGGCAGTTGCGGGCGCGTTCGACTGCGCGCCCGGCCTGGATGGCCGGGTATTGGCCTTTTGCGTGGCGGCATTCCAGTCGCCCCGGCCCATCAACGGCCAGAGATCGAGAGCGCGGTCGATGGCGGCATCGATCTCGTCGCGTTCCTCGCGCCGGGGCGACTTGAGGACGAAGTTCACCACCTCGTTGCGGTCACCAGGGTGCCCGATGCCAATGCGCAGGCGCCAGTAATCCTGGGTCGCCAGGTGGGCGGTGATGTCCTTGAGACCATTGTGACCGCCCAGGCCGCCTCCAAACTTGAGGCGCAACTGACCGGGCGGGATGTCGAGCTCGTCGTGCACCACCAGGATTTCCGCCGGTGCAATGCGATAAAAACGGGCCAGCGCGCCCACGGCCTGACCCGAACGGTTCATGTAGGTCTGCGGCAACAGCAGGCTCAGTGCGGGGCTGCGAGCATGCGCCACCAGGCCATGAAAACGCGCCTCGCGGGCGAGCGAGAGACCGAGCTGGCTGGCCAGCCGCTCACAAAACCAAAACCCGGCATTGTGCCGGGTTTCGGAATACTCGGGCCCGGGGTTGCCGAGCCCGACGACGAGGCGGACGGGGCCTTGCATGCGGTGATCAGCCGGCTTCCGCCTCACCCTCGGCTTCACCCTTGGCGCCCAGGATGGTCGCCACGGTGGGATCTTCGCCACGCACGAGCGCGGCGAATTCGACACCCTCCGGGACCTTGACATGCGACAGGTGCAGGGAATGACCGCCCTGCAGGTTGGCCAGATCGACCTCGATGAACTCGGGCAGCTTGCCAGGCAGGCAAATCACCTCGACTTCGCTGAGGACGTGACTGACCACGCCGCCTTGCAGCTTCACCCCGGGACAGATTTCGGCATTGAGGAAGTGCAGGGGCACCTTGAGGTGTATCTTGTGATCGGCCGATACGCGGTTGAAATCGATGTGCATGAGCTGCGGCTTGTAGGGATGGCGTTGCACGTCACGCAACAGCACCGATTCCTTGACGCCATCGATGTTGAGAGTGAGCACCGAGGAGTGGGCGGCCTCGTGCTTGAGCTGGTGCCACAGGTCGTTGTGATCCATCTCGACGGGCTGGGCTTCCTTGCCCTCGCCATAGACGATGCCAGGCACCTTGCCGGTACGACGCAGGCGGCGGCTCGCACTCGTTCCCTGCGCCACACGCTTGGCGGCGATGATTTCGATTTGCATGCTTCAATCTCCAGTCAGACAAAAAACCGCCCGCGACCAGGCGGATGAAAAAATCAAAGTGGCAAGCATCCGGTGACTGAGTGACACGGCGTGCACCAAGCCGTCATTCGTTCCCCGGTCACTGCTTATCCATCAATCCTCAAACAGGGAGCTGACCGAATCTTCCTTGCTGATGCGGCGAATGGTCTCGGCCAGCAGCTCGGCCACCGAAAGCTGGCGGATGCGGTTGCAGCGCCGTGCATCCTCGCGCAGCGGAATGGTGTCGGTGACCACCAGCTCATCGAGCTCCGAATTCTGGATGCGCTCGACGGCGCTGCCGGACAGCACCGCGTGCGTGCAATAGGCCATCACCCGTTTGGCGCCGTGCTCCTTGAGCGCGCGCGCGGCCTCGCACAGGGTATTGGCGGTATCCACCATGTCATCCATGAGGATGCAGTTGCGCCCTGCGACCTCGCCGATGATGTGCATCACCTTGGCCTCGTTGGGCTTCGGCCGGCGCTTGTCGATGATGGCCAGATCGCAGTCGTCGAGGCGCTTGGCCAGCGCCCGGGCGCGCACCACGCCGCCGGTGTCGGGAGAAACGACAATGAGGTCATCGAATTTCTGCTTGTGGATGTCGGCCAGCAGGATCGGCGCCGAGTAGATGTTATCCACCGGGACATCGAAGAAGCCCTGGATCTGGTCGGAGTGCAGATCCATGGTCAGGACCCGGTTTACGCCGACCACGGTCAGCATGTCGGCGACCACGCGGGCCGTGATCGGCACCCGGGCCGAACGCACGCGGCGGTCCTGGCGGGCATAGCCGAAATAGGGGATGGCGGCGGTGATCCGGCCAGCCGATGCACGCCGCAATGCATCGACCATCAGCATGATTTCCATCAGGTTGTCATTGGTGGGATCGCAGGTGGTCTGCAACACGAAAACGTCCTTGCCACGAACGTTTTCGAGGATCTCGACCATCACCTCGCCGTCGGAAAAACGCCCGACCGTGGCCCGACCGAGCGGAATCCCGAGGTGACGCGCCACTTCCTCGGCAAGCCGGGGGTGGGCATTGCCGGTAAACACCATCAAGCTGTCGTAAGCCACTGGGCGACCCCGTGCACGAACCTGAAACAAAAAAGCGTGCAGCCGAGCTACACGCTTGGTATCTGGCTGGGGAGGAAGGATTCGAACCCTCGAATGCCGGAATCAAAATCCGGTGCCTT
>CAZOZD010000221.1:0-3837 GCA_964584195.1 uncultured Burkholderiales bacterium | reverse complement strand
GGAGCGCGGTGACCACCGGCACGCCGCTGGCGGACAGCACCGCCAGGGTGTTGGCGAAGCGTGCGGTGGCGAGCCCGCTGCGCAGCCGGCCGATCACCGGCAGATCGAGCAGGAAGCGGTGCCAGCGCGCCCGCACCGGCTCCAGCGCCAGCAGGCGGACGGCGAGGAAGGCGGCCGCGACGATGCCCGGCAAAACGATCCAGGCGCTGGCGCGGACCGCGTCCGATACCGTGATGAGGGCGCGGGTGAGCCAGGGCAGGGTCTGCCAGCCGTGTTCGAACACGGCCACCACCTGCGGCACCACGTAGGTGAGCAGCACGCCGATCACCAGCAGCGCGACCACGGTGACGATGGCCGGATAGATCAAGGCTGCGCCGACCTTGTGGCGCAGGGCCTGGCCCCGTTCCAGATAGTCGGCCAGGCGCTCCATGACGGCGGGCAAGGCACCGGCTTCCTCGCCGGCGCGGACGATGGCGGCGTAGTAGGCGGGGAATGCGCGCGGCTGGCGTTCGAGTGCGCTGGCCAGGTTGTGGCCGGCCAGTACGTCCTCGCGCGCCTCGACCAGCACCGCGCGCAGGCCGGCCTGTTCGGGCTGGTCGGCAAGCGCCGCAAACGATTTCTCGATGGTCAGGCCGGCCTTGAGCAGGGTGGCGAACTGGCGCGAGAACAGGGCCAGTTCCAGGGCCGATACGCGCCCGCCCAGCATGCCGCCGGCGCGCGCGCCGGCATCGCGTGTATGCACGGTTTCTGGCAGCAGGCCCATTTCGCGCAGGCGGGCACGGGCGGCGCGGGGGTGTTCGGCCTCGATCTCGCCACGCTGGCGACGACCGGCGGCATCGAGTGCGACATAGCGGTAGTGGCTCATCCCGGCAAAGATTGAGGTGAAAAACGGCCGATAAACAGTCCCCTCCCCCGCAGGGGGAGGGGTAGGGTGGGGGTGGCGGACGAAGGCCGCCTTTGCCTGGTCATCATTGTCGTCAAACAGCGGCTTGCGCTGCACCCCCATCCCGTCCTTTCCCCTCCTGGGGAAGGGGCCTCAAGTGCGGTTGTCCAGGGTTTTTCATCATTTCGATTGGCGCGATTCGCGATGCGCATCAGGATTCACGCGTCGCGCGCAGGATTTCCTCGATCGAGGTGTCGCCGCTCGTCAGCCAGCGCAGGGCGTCCTCGCGCAGGTTGCGCATGCCCTGGGCCTGGGCGTGTTCGCGCAGGGCGTGTTCGCCGGCGCCATCGTGGATCAGGCGGCGTGCGGCGTCGTCCACCATGAACAGCTCGTACAGTCCGGCGCGGCCGCGATAGCCGGTGTGGTTGCAGGCCGGGCAGCCCACCGCGCGCCAGACCGGGCGGGGCGGCGCATCGATGCCGAGGCTCGCCCATTCACGCTCGCTGGGCGTGTAGGCCGCCCGGCATTCCGGGCACAGGCGGCGCACCAGGCGCTGGGCCAGCACGCCGAGCAGGCTGGAGCCGAGCAGGAAGGATTCGATGCCCATGTCGGCCAGGCGGGTCACCGCGCTGGCCGCATCGTTGGTGTGCAGGGTGGCCAGCACCAGGTGGCCGGTGAGGCTGGCCTGCACGGCGATGCGCGCAGTCTCCAGGTCGCGGATCTCGCCGATCAGCACCACATCCGGGTCCTGGCGCAGGATGGCGCGCAGGGCACGGGCGAAGTCCATGTCCACCTTGGGGTTGACCTGGGTTTGCCCGACCCCGTCGAGGTCGTATTCGATCGGGTCCTCGACCGTCATGATGTTGAGCTCGGTGTGGTCGAGACGGGAGATGGCGGCGTACAGGGTGGTGGTCTTGCCGCTGCCGGTGGGGCCGGTCACCAGCAGGATGCCATGCGGCTCGTGAATGAGCCGGTCGACCGCGGCCAGGGTGTCGGGCGCCATGCCGAGCCGGGTGAGATCGAGCCGCTCGGCATCCTTGGCCAAGAGGCGCAACACCACCCGTTCGCCGTGGCCGGTCGGCAGGGTGGACACCCGCACGTCGATGGGCCGCCCGCCCAGCCTCAGGGCGATGCGGCCATCCTGCGGCAGGCGTTTCTCGGCGATGTCGAGCTCGGCCATCACCTTGATGCGGGAGGCCAGCGCGGCATGCAGGGCGCGTGGCGGCTCGAACACGTCGGTGAGCACGCCGTCGACGCGGAAACGCACCAGCGAACGGTTCTCGAACGGTTCGATGTGGATGTCTGAGGCGCCCTGTTTCAGGGCCTGCATGAACACCATGTTGATCATGCGGATGATGGGCGCGTCGTCGTCGGATTCGAGCAGGTCCTGGATGCGCGCGGTGTCCTGCATCAGGCTGGCCAGCTCGGCCTCATTGCCGAGCCCGTCGGCCAGGGTTTCGCCACCCTCGCCCTCGGCATAGCGTGCCGACAGGGCTGCGGCGAAGGTCGCGTCGTCGGCGAGCGTGACCGTGAGCGGCCGGCCGCTCACCCGGCGCAATTCGGCCAGAGCCCAGGGCGAGGCGTGTGCACGCGCCAGCACCGCGAGCCCTGCGCCATCGGCCTGGGCGATGAGGCCGTGGTCGCGGGCGAAGGAGTAGGGCAGGCGCTTCATAAGGGGGTCACGCGGCGATGGCTTCGTAGGAGAACTGCGGGATTTCTGCGCGTTGGCTGGCATGCTCGATGGTGATGCCACATACATTGCCCGCCGCATCGATGTCGAGCAGCGTGTTTTCATCGAGGTCGCGCGTCTCGGCGACCGGGGCGGCATTGAATTCGATGTGAAGCGTATCGGTATCCTGGAAATATCCGATCTTCATGGGGCGAACCTCCGGTCGAAGAACGCGTTGTGCACCGTTTCACCGTCTTCCAGCAGGACAACACGCAGATAAAGGTTCCCGGCCTCGGGAATGGATGCCCACAGTCTGATCCTGCCATCTTCCTGCATCAGCTTGCGCATGGCGAGGAAATAGCGAGTGAATTTCATACGCTTGACCGTCAGGAACGTCCTTCATGGGCGAGGCTCGGACAGTGTGGGCGAGTACTTCAGCATCGGTGCCACCACATCGGGCAGGAGGGGCTTGGACGCCGGCTGGGCGGCGCGCTGGGTGGCCAGGATGTGGTCGTAGCGGGGGTGGGTGACCGCGGCGGCGGATTCGGCGTCGCGCACGATCACCGGGCGCAGGAACACCATCAGGTTGGTCTTGACGTGCTGGCGGGTGTCGTAGCGGAACAGGCGCCCCAGCAGCGGAATGTCGCCGAGCAACGGCACCTTGTCCTCCACCTCGCGCACCTGTTCCTCGATCAGGCCGCCCAGCACCACGATCTGGCCGTCGTCGACCAGCACGGTCGATTCGATCGAGCGCTTGTCGGTGGCCGACAGGGTGGGGTCGGCGGCCTGGCGCAGCTTGGACACTTCCTGCTCGATGCGCATGCGTACCGTGCCGCCCTCGCTGATCTGCGGCTTGACCTTGAGGGTGAGGCCGACATCGCGTCGTTCATAAGTCTGGAAGGGGCTGGCGGTGGCGGCGTTGCCGGTCACCGAATACTGGCCGGTGAGGAAAGGCACGTTGGAGCCCACCGAGATGCGCGCTTCCTCGTTGTCGAGGGTAAGCAGGGTGGGCGTGGACAGGATGTTGGCGTCGGTCTGCGTCTCCAGTGCGCGCGCCAGCATGCCCAGGTTGAGGATGGTGACGTTGTTGGGTAGTTCGAGCTGGCCCTTGACGATGCCGAGGTTGAGTCCCTTGGCCGCGCCGACCGGGTTGGCGGCGATGGCGGCGATGTTGGCGCCGGTGCTGGTGCCGAATCCACCGAAGAATTGCGAGCTGTTGGTGTTTGCCGTGGCGCCGGAGGCGTTGAACCACTGGATGCCGAACTCGGCCGCCTTGTCGGCCGAC
>CAZOZD010000220.1:0-3839 GCA_964584195.1 uncultured Burkholderiales bacterium | reverse complement strand
GCTCCGGAATTGCCTCGCCATCCTCTCGTGCCCTAATCGAAAATCCGGGTTAAACGAAGCGGGAGATCGCGGCGGAAGCCTGTTCCCCCAACCAGTTGAGGTACAGGGTGCCCATTTCCGGGTAGAAGCGCTTGGCATCCTCCGAGGCCAGCACCAGGAGTCCGTCCACGCCCTCGGCGGAAAGCGGCGTGAGGGCGAACGAACGCAGGTGCGGGCCGGCCTCGCCGAACCAGGCGCGCACCTCATCGGGCGCGGCGTGGCTGCACTGCGGCTGGGAAAGTCCTTCCTTGAGGACGCGGATGTCCTCGCTCACGCGCTCGAACTCGGGCAGGTCGAGCCGGGCGCCGCCCCACAGGCGCAGTGCGACGTGCGGCACCGCGAACTGTTCCGACAGGCTGAGCTGAAGCGACTGCAACACCGCTTCCAGGCTGCGGCCGCGCATCAGCCCGAGCGAAAGACGGTGCATCTTGTCGCCGATGGCATCGTTCTCCTCGGCGAACTGGATGAATTCCTTGAGCTTGTTTTCCAGGTTGCGGGCCCGGTCGCGCAGCATCATCACCTGCCGCTCGCCGATGGAGATGGCCTGGCCGCTGTGCGGGTGGGGGACGTTGATGGTGTTGAGCAGATCGACGTAATGGGTGAAGAACTCGGGATTGTCCTTGAGGAACTGCGCCACCTGATCGTGGGTGAGGATGTCGATGCTCATGTCGATGTGCCTATGTTGATCTCGCCGTGAAAAACCGTGACCGCGGGGCCGGTCATGAACACCGGGCTGCCTTCGCCGTCCCAGCGAATGGTAAGCGCACCGCCGCGTGTTTGCACCTCGACCGGGCTCGTCAGCAGCCCGCGGGCGATACCCGCCACCGCTGCCGCGCATGCGCCAGTGCCGCAGGCCAGGGTCTCGCCGGAGCCGCGCTCGTACACGCGCAGGCGGATGGCGCGACGGTGCACGAGCTGCATGAAACCGACGTTGACCCCTTCCGGAAAGCGTGGATTCGCCTGGATCGCCGGCCCCCACTCGGCCACCGGGGCGGTATCGACATTGCAGGTTTCCAGCACCGCATGCGGGTTGCCCATCGATACCGCAGAGAGCTCGACCGGGCCGAACGGCAGGTCTTCGAGCACGTACAGCTCGGCGCGCGCCGGGGCGAGGAAAGGGATCGCGGCGGGCTCGAAACGGGGCGGCCCCATGTCCACGGTGACCTGGCCGTCCTCCTCCAGGCGCGGCACGATCACCCCGGCCGCGGTCTCGACGCGGATCGAGGTCTTGTCGGTGAGCCCCACTTCATGCACGAAGCGAACGAAGCAGCGGGCGCCGTTGCCGCACTGCTGCACCTCGCCACCGTCGGCATTGAAGATGCGGTAGCTGAAATCGCAATCCGGACGGGTGGCAGGGCCGACCCACAGGATCTGGTCGCAACCGACGCCGAAATGGCGGTCGGCCAGGGCGCGCAGCTGGGCCGGCGTGAGGTCCACCGTCTGGCGCACGGCGTCGAACACGACAAAGTCGTTACCCAGGCCATGCATCTTGCTAAAGCGCAGTTTCATAACGTAATCAATGCCACGTAATCCTTGTAAATGCAACGATCCATTACCACTGTGAGGCCGGCGGCACGGGCCTTTTCGGCAGCCTCGTCGTGCACGATGCCTTCCTGTATCCAGATTGCCGGTGCCCCGATCGCCAGGCATTCATCGACCACGGCGGGGATGTGCTCGGCGGCGCGGAATACGTCGACCAGATCGACCGGGAACGGGATGTCGGCGAGACAGGCATAGGCCGGTTCGCCCAGCACCGCGTCGATGGCCGGGCGCACCGGCACGATACGGTAGCCGAACCGCTGCATGGCCTGGGCGACGGCGAAACTCGGCCGCCCCGGCTTGGGCGACAGGCCGACCACGGCAATGGTGCGCACCCGTTTGAGCAAATCCCGGATTTCAGCATCGGAAGGGTTGTTCATGTGCAAGACTCTTTCGTAATCAAGCTAAATTCCTCACCATAGAGACACAGAGTTCACAGAGAACCCCGAACAAATCTGGCGTTCCCCATGCAGTTCATGCTCACCTAACGGGCAATGCCAGAGAATGCAGCAAACTTCTGTTTTTTCGTTCTCTGTGACTCTGTGGTTCAACTAAGTTTTTCAGGATCAAAGCGAGTTCATGAGAGGGGCGACCGGCCGCGAGTCGTCCGCAGGGCTTCGTGTGTGCGGGGCGTGCGAGGGATCATGGGGCATGAATATCCCTGGTCATGACGTAATCGTCCATCACGAAGCCCCCGCCGATTTCTTCCACCACCGGCACCAGCACCTCGAAACCGTATTTGCGGTAGGCGGCGATGGCCTGCGCATTGTGCCGGTTCACCCTGAGCACCATGCGGCGCGCGCCTCGCCCTTGGGCATGCCGGATCAAACGCGCCACCAGCTCGGCGCCCACGCCGCGGCGTTGCCAGTGCGGCGCGACATACAGCTTGTCGAGCTTGAAATCCCCCTCCGCCAAGGCATAACCATGCGCGAAACCGGCGAGTGCCGCCGCTTCACGGCCCACCAGCCAGCAGTCGCCGCGCGCCAGGGTCTGGCGGATGAGTCCAGGTTTGTAGCGTTGTTCGAGCATGTAATCGATCTGCCCGACCGGGATGATGGCAGGGTAATGCGCGTGCCAGATGAGGCGGGCCAGCGCCGCCAGGGCATCGGCCTCCTCCAGGCGCAGCGGACCGTACTCAATCGCGCGCATATACGCTCGCCTCCCCCGGTGGCCGGGTCTTGAAACGCTTGTGCAGCCAGAAATACTGTTCCGGAATCTCCCGCACCCGGTCCTCGATGAATGCGTTCATGCGCCGGGTGTCGGCCTCGACATCACCGCTCGGAAATCCCTCCCAAGGCGGATAGAAACACGCCACATAACCGTCCGCCTCGGCGCGGGCGATGCACGGCACCACCACCGCGCCGGTCAGCGCAGCGATGCGTGACAGGCCGGTCAGGGTGGCCGCCGGCACACCGAAAAACGGCACGAACACGGCGTTGCGACGGCCATGGTCGAGGTCGGGCAGGTAATAAAACGCTGCCCCGTTGCGAATCGCGCGTAACACCGGCTTGATGCCCTGGCCACGGTCGTACAGTTCGGTTTGCCCGAAGCGGCGGCGGGCACGATGCACCAGGCGCTCGATGAGCGGGTCGCGTAGACGGGAATAAATCGACACACTGCGCGAAAACTCCAACGACAGGCGCACCGCGGCAAGATTCAGACCCACGAAGTGTGGCACCAGGAGGATCAGCCGGCCCAGGTGCGGCTCAACATGCTCGAAGCCCTCGATGCGGGTGAGCGCGCGCACGTCCTCGGCCGAACCCCACCAGGACACCGCCTCCAGCAGGGTGGCGCGCATGAACTGGCGGTAATGCGCGCGCAACAGCATGGCCCGTTCCGCCTCGCCAAGCTCGGGAAAACACAGGCGCAGGTTCGCTTCGCCGATGCGCCGGCGCCGGCCGGGCAGGCGATGGATCGCGCCGCCCAGCCAGGCCCCGAGACGGCCCAGCCGACGCGCGCCGAGGCTGCGAAAAAGCAGCCAAAGCAATGCAACGCCAAGGTGGGTCATGCGAACGACATGGAAAGGAGCAGGACGGTTGACCGGAATAATCCGGCAAGGCTACCATGCGCCACCCGCCGAGTTAACGGACAACTTGCAGGGCGGCCGGTCGCCAGACCGAAATTCTGCTAAAGCGTCGCCTGCTCTGGGCCCGGAGTCGGTAACGCCGACGAATGGATGGGCCAGCAAGGAGCAGTCAGAATGAGCGAATACCTGTTCACCTCCGAATCGGTGTCCGAGGGACACCCGGACAAGGTCGCCG
>CAZOZD010000219.1:2735-3841 GCA_964584195.1 uncultured Burkholderiales bacterium | reverse complement strand
GGACGATGGCGAAGTCCTGGGCCTGGATGGCGTCGATGGTGTAGCTGCCCAGGCCCGGGATGGCGAAGAACGATTCCAGGATCAGGCTGCCCATGAACAGGAGCGGGAACACCGCCACCGCGCCGGTGAGGATGGGCACCATGCCGTTCTTCAGGATGTGGCGGAACAGCACCCGTGCTTCCGACAGGCCCTTGGCGCGGGCGGTACGCACATAGTCGCGGCCGGCCTCCTCCAGGAATAGGGTGCGGTACCAGCGTGCACCGGCGCCGATGCCGGCCACCACGCCGACCAGCACCGGCAGCCAGACAAAGCGCCAGGCGTTGAAGCCGTCCTGATAGCCGGACACCGGCGCGAGCGCCCACACCTTGGAGAACAAATACTGGCCGGCGATGATGTAGAACAGGCCGGAGATCGACATCATCGCCACCGCCAGCACCACCCCGCTCCATTCCACATAGGTGTGGCGGAAGAACACCAGGATCAGGGCCACGCTGATGTTCACCATCAGGCCGATGACGAAGGTCGGCAGGGCGATGGCCAGGCTCGGCCACATGCGGGTGCGGATCTCCTGGCCGATGTCGCGGCCGTCGTCCGCCGCGCCGAAGTCGAATGCGAACATGCGCAGCGACTTGTCGAAGAATATGGTGTCGGTGAGTACCCCCACGCCGTCCGCCCCGGCATTGACGAACAATGGCTTGTCGTAGCCGCGCTCGGCCTTCCATTGCGCGATCGCCTCCGGGGTCACCCGTTTCGCGCCCAGGTGCAGGTGGGCCATGTCGTCCGGGGTGTTGACCATGAAAAACAGCGCGAAGGTGAGCACGTTCACACCGATCAGGATCGGCACGGCATAAAGCAGGCGACGAATGAGATAGGCGGTCATCGCGCCGGCGCCCTTTCCTTGCGTCGCCAGGCCAGCCAGGCCGGCACCAGGCCGGCGAGCAGAATGAGCACGATCAGGGCCGGGGCGAACCAGGCCGGACGGTTCCATTCGGCGCGCGCCCGTTCGCGCGCCGGGGCGTCGACGCGGCGGAACTTGAGCTCGTTGTTGGCCATCAGGTTGGGTTTCACGTTGCCGTACCAGGCATGGTGCAGTGCGTAGTTGCGCG
>CAZOZD010000219.1:0-2725 GCA_964584195.1 uncultured Burkholderiales bacterium | reverse complement strand
AACACCCAGGGGCTGTCCTCACGCAGGATGTTGACCATGGCGTCGATCACCGCCTGGCGTTCGGGGCCATTGTCCATGTCTTTCACGCGCGCGAACAGGCGGTCGTATTCCGGGTTGGCGTAATTGGCCGCGTTCTCGCCGCCCTGGCCGGCCTTGCGCTGCGGGCCGTGCAGCAGGAACAGGAAGTTTTCCGGGTCGGGATAGTCCGCGTTCCAGCCCCATTCGAAGATCTGCGCCGTACCCTGGCGCATCTTGTCCTGGAAGCGGTTGTAGTCCGTGCCGCGGATCTGGAGTTCCACCCCCAGCTTGCGGAACTGCTTGCGATACCAGTCCAGGCGCGCCTTGTCGTCCGGGCCGCGCGCCATGGTGTCGAGGAACAGCACCAGCGGCCGGCCGGTTTTCGCGTCGCGCCCGTCCGGATAGCCGGCCTCGGCGAGCAGCCGCCGCGCCACCTCGATCGGGCGGCGTCGTGGTGCGCCATCCACCCAGTCGTACACCACCGGGTTGATGCCGGCTGGACCCTCGACATGGCCGAACAGCCCCGGCGGGATCGGCCCCTGCGCCGGGATGCCGCGACCGTTGCGGAAGATGGCGATGAACTCCTCCATGTCGATGGCGATGCTGATTGCCTGGCGCAGCTTGCGGGCGCGCGCGTCCTGGCCGCCCACCACCGGGTCGAGCATGTTGAAGCCCATGTACCACAGGCTCGCCGCCACCGAGGTCTTCAGCTCCACGCCGCGGGCCCGCATGCGCTCCGAGAGCTCCGGCCGGCCGTCGGCACCGACCTGGATGACCTGGTCGAAGTTGTCCGAGCTGATGCCGGATGCATCGTAATAGCCCTGCATGAACTTGTTCCAGTACGGGATGGTTTCGGTCTCCAGGCTGAACACGATCTCGTCGATGAAGGGCATCGACTTTCCAGCGTCCGCCAGGAGACCGGCCGCAGCGTCCTCGGGTTCACCCTCGCCGGGGTAGGGCTCGCCGCGGAAATGCGGGTTGCGCACCATGCGCATGCGGCGGTTGGGCTGGTATTCGCTGAGCATGTAGGGGCCGGTGCCGACCGGCCACCAATCGAGTTGCAGATTGCGCGCCTTCATGTCCGGCTGGGCGTAAAAGGCCTCCGCCTCCCAGGGCATGGGCGCAAAGAAGGGCATCGCCAACCAGTAGATGAACTGCGGATATTTGCCCTTGATGCGGATGCGGTAGGTGTAGCGGTCGACCACTTCCGCGCCCCTGAGATCGAAGCGGCGCAGGTCCAGCCACTCGCCCTCGGCAAGTCCCGCGCGCGCCTGTTCAAGCGCGGCGCGCAGCTCGGAAAGACCGACGATGTGACCCGCCATCAGGCCGTGGATGGGCGAGTTGACCGCCGGGTCGGCCAGACGCTTGATCTGGTGCACATAGTCGGCGGCAAGCAGCTCGCGGCTGCCGGTCTCGGGAAAATCCGGCACGGCGCGGATACGGCCCGGCAGCCCCGCCGGCATGGGGATGTAGCGCGGCCGGCCCTCGGCATCGACCGCGAAGGCCGGATGCGGCTGGTAGCGGATGCCTGGCCGGATGCGCACCTCGTACACGCTCTCGGCGATTGCCTCGCCCGGCGCGTCGTCCGGCAGAGGCCGCCCGGCGCGGTCGAAAAAACGCGGTTGCGGCAGCTCGGTGGCGGTCAGCGGCACCAGCTGGTAGGGACGCTTGAGATAGTGGTATTGCAGCGGCGGCTCGTAGATCTGGCCAGTGAACGGCACCTCGTTCGAGCTGTATGAACGGGCCGGATCGAGATGCTTCGGTCGTTCGGAGAATGCCGTGTAAAGGATGGAGCGCCCCTGCTCGGCGGCTGGATAGGGATCGTTCACCGGCCCGGAACAGGCGGACAGGCCGAACAGGACCAGCATCAGGAGGAAAACGACCCAGGCACGCATTCCGCCAGTGTACCGTGAAGCGCCGGACGTAAAACCATCCACCGCTCAGATCAATGCATAGCGACCCAGACCAAACGTGGCGTTCTTGCCCACATGCAGCCATTGACCAAGATGCAGGAACGGCAAGAGGGGCCCAAGCTCGCCGCAGAGGCTCCACTCGCCGACCACACCGCCCAGCCAGGTTCGATCATCAACAATTTGGATAGCTTGGCACCTTGGCTGTTCCAGCGGGTGAGCAGATTCGAACACGACCTAGACGGCTGGTCACCACCCGCACCTGGTAGCCGGAAGGTGATGTGAACAGGGCGCTTCCAGCGGCCATTGCGCCATAGGTCGGCTTGAATACATAGCGCCGGCTGGCGCTGGAAAAGCTCAACTGTACGCCGGGGTAATCCGAGCCTTGAAGGATTCGCTCCACTCCGGCAACACTGCATGCTGGCCCCTGCGCACAGTTGCAGTCGGGTGCATCGGTGACTCCGATGCACCAGGTCGCGCCCGCACCGGAAGCCAGCACTACTGTTAGAGTTTCGTTGCGCAACACGGCCTCGGATTTGACACTGCGTTTCAATGCATACAACCCCTCTGCCGCGGCCTTCAGTCGTGTGATTTCAGCATGCCGCGAGTAGCTGGGGGCGGCGACTCCAAGCAACAGCGCCAGGATCGCCAGGACGATCAGCAACTCGATCAAGGACACTCCGGCATGAAAACCGGACGGATGTCGGCCTTCCTGTCTCATCGTTTCCTCCCGATATGCGGGCGATGCCCCGCCCGCAATTCTTTTGGACACGAATTTGGGGTAAATAGTCGTGTTT
>CAZOZD010000218.1:0-3881 GCA_964584195.1 uncultured Burkholderiales bacterium | reverse complement strand
TCTTCTTTTCGATCTGAATGAATGCACCATACACGATGCGCTCGGCGACCGACTTCTTGCCACTGCTCATGATCACGTTCATGAACTTGGCCACATCCTGATTGCCGTATTTCGGATCAGGCAGGATCACACGCTTGGGGACTTCACGACGTCTTGGCATGACAGATAACCTCTCAACTCTTCCTTAAGCCTTCTTGGGACGCTTGGCGCCATACTTGGAACGCGACTGCTTGCGATCCTTCACACCCTGGGTATCCAGGCTGCCACGCACGATGTGGTAGCGCACACCCGGCAGATCCTTGACCCGGCCGCCGCGCACAAGAACCACGGAGTGCTCCTGCAGGTTGTGGCCTTCGCCGCCGATGTAGCCGATGATCTCGTAGCCGTTCGACAGGCGCACCTTGGCAACCTTGCGCAGGGCGGAGTTCGGCTTCTTCGGGGTGGTGGTGTACACGCGGGTGCACACGCCGCGCTTCTGCGGGCAGGCCTCCATGGCCGGCACCTTGCTCTTGTCGATCGGAGCCTTGCGCGGCTTCCGCACCAATTGATTGATGGTTGGCATTTCCTTGGCCTTCTAGTCTGGTCTGAACCGTTACCCCGCCCGGCGCGCACCTTGCGCGGACAGATTGCCCCGCACAGGGCGGGGCCATTTGAAAAAAGACTGCGGATTCTAGGTGGCGACGCACCCCATGTCAAGCTTCGTCGGCGCTTTCGGTGGCTTCATCCGATTGCGCCTCCGGCGAAACGAACTCGAACGTCAGCTCGCTTTCGCCCTGGCGCTTGCGGATGCGGTGATGCGCCAGGCCGGTACCGGCGGGAATCAGGCGACCGACGATGACGTTTTCCTTGAGTCCGCGCAGGTCGTCCTTCTTGGCCATGATCGCCGCCTCGGTCAGCACGCGCGTGGTTTCCTGGAAGGAGGCCGCGGAGATGAACGAATCGGTCGACAGCGAGGCCTTGGTGATGCCAAGCAGAACATCCTCGTGCTGGGCCATCAGCTTGCCCTCGGCGGCGAGGCGGTCGTTTTCCTCCAGGAGTTCGGAGCGCTCGATCTGCTCGCCCGGGATGAAGCCGGAGTCGCCGGCATCGGTGACGTTGACCCGGCGCAGCATCTGGCGCACCACCACCTCGATGTGCTTGTCGTTGATCTTCACGCCCTGCAGACGATACACGTCCTGCACCTCGTTGATGATGTAGCGTGCCAGGGCCTCGATACCCTGCAGGCGCAGGGTATCGTGCGGATCGACCGGACCATCGACGATCATTTCACCCTTCTGCACCACCTGGCCGTCGTGCACGGTGACATGCTTGTCCTTGGGAATCAGGTATTCGTGCGGCACACCGTCCAGATCGGTGATGATGAGGCGCTGCTTGCCCTTGGTGTCCTTGCCGAAGCTGACGGTGCCAGTGACCTCGGCGAGCACCCCGGCATCCTTGGGCGAGCGGGCCTCGAACAGCTCGGCCACGCGTGGCAGGCCGCCGGTGATGTCGCGGGTCTTGGAGGTTTCCTGCGGGATGCGCGCCAGCACGTCGCCGGGATTGACCTCCTGGCCATCCTTGACTGTGATCAGCGACCCCACCTGGAAGGTGATGCTGACCGGATGATCGGTACCCGCGGCCTTGACCTCCTGGCCATCGGCGGTGATGAAGCGCACCTGGGGCCGCAGCCCCTTGCTGGCGCTGCTGCCGCGGCGCTTGCCGTCGATGACGATGAGGGTCGACAGGCCGGTGACTTCGTCGATCTGCTTGGCGACGGTCACACCTTCCTCGACATTCTCGAATTTCACCCGGCCGGCATATTCGGTGATGATCGGCCGAGTGTGCGGGTCCCAGGTCGCCAGGGCGGCGCCCGCCTTGAGCAGTTCGCCGTCCTTGACCGCCAGGGTGGCGCCATAGGGCACCTTGTGCCGCTCGCGCTCGCGGCCATGCTCGTCCACGATGCGCACCTCGCCGGTGCGTGAGATGACCACCTGCTCGCCCTTGACGTTGGTGACGTAGCGCATCGACGGCTCGAAACGCACCGTGCCGGCAGCCTTGCACTCCACCTGGCTGGCCGATGCGGCGCGCGACGCAGCACCGCCGATGTGGAAGGTACGCATGGTGAGCTGGGTGCCCGGTTCGCCGATGGACTGGGCGGCGATGACCCCTACCGCCTCGCCGGTGTTGACCAGGTCGCCACGCCCGAGGTCACGACCGTAGCACTTGGCGCACAGGCCCCAGCGGGTGCCGCAGGTGAGCGGGGTGCGCACCTTGACTTCGTCGATGCCCAGCTCGTCGATACGGTCGACCATGTCCTCGTTGAGCAGGGTACCGGCCTCGATCTCGACCTCGCCAGTATCGGGGTGCAGCACGTCGACGGCGGTGACCCGGCCCAGGATGCGCTCCCGCAGGGGCTCGATGACGTCGCCGCCCTCCACCAGTGCCTTCATCGCCATGCCATGCACGGTGCCGCAATCGTCCTCGGTGATGACCAGATCCTGGGTCACGTCGACCAGACGGCGGGTGAGATAACCGGAGTTCGCGGTCTTCAGCGCAGTGTCGGCGAGACCCTTGCGGGCGCCGTGGGTGGAGATGAAGTACTGGAGAACGTTGAGTCCCTCGCGGAAGTTCGCCGTGATGGGGGTCTCGATGATGGAGCCGTCCGGCTTCGCCATCAGGCCGCGCATGCCGGCGAGCTGACGGATCTGGGCGGCAGAGCCCCGGGCACCGGAGTCGGCCATCATGTAGATGGAGTTGAACGACTCCTGCTTGACCTTCTCGCCCTTGGCGTTGACCACTTCCTGGTGCGAGAGCTGCTCCATCATGGCCTTGGCCACCTTGTCGCCGGCCTGGCCCCAGATGTCGACCACCTTGTTGTAGCGCTCACCCTGGGTCACAAGACCCGAGGTGTACTGGGCCTCGATCTCCTTCACCTCATGCTCGGCGGCGGCGAGGATGTCGCCCTTTTGTGGTGGCATCAGCATGTCCTGCATGCAGATCGAGATGCCGCCGCGCGCGGCCATGGAGAAGCCGGTGTACATCAGCTTGTCGGCGAAGATCACGGTCTCGCGGATGCCGCATTTGCGGAACGATGCGTTGATCAGGCGTGAAATTTCCTTCTTCTTCAACACTTTGTTGACGTGAGCAAAGGACAGGCCGAGCGGCAGGATGTCGGACAGCATGGCCCGGCCAACGACGGTCTCGTAACGCTGCACGCGGCTGACCACCTCACCGCCCTCGCCGCGCTGGCGTTCCTTGATGCGCACCTGCACGCGCGCGTTGAGGTCGACCAGGCCGAGGTGATAGGCCCGCCGCATTTCGTCGGTGTTGGCAAAGGCCATGCCCTCGCCGGTGGCGTTGATGCGCTCGCGGGTCATGTAGTACAGACCCAGCACGATGTCCTGGGACGGCACGATGATCGGCTCGCCGTTGGCGGGCGAGAGCACGTTGTTGGAGGCCATCATCAGGGTGCGCGCCTCGAGCTGGGCCTCCAGGGAGAGCGGTACGTGCACAGCCATCTGGTCACCGTCGAAGTCGGCGTTGAAGGCCGTACACACCAGCGGGTGCAGCTGGATCGCCTTGCCCTCGATCAGCACCGGCTCGAAGGCCTGGATGCCGAGGCGGTGCAGGGTCGGTGCGCGGTTGAGCATTACCGGATGCTCGCGGATCACTTCTTCGAGGATGTCCCAGACCACCGGCTCCTGCGCCTCCACCATGCGCTTGGCGGCCTTGATGGTGGTGGCCAGCCCCATGGTCTCCAGGCGATTGAAGATGAAGGGCTTGAACAATTCGAGCGCCATCAGCTTGGGCAGACCGCACTGGTGCAGCTTCAGGGTGGGGCCGACGACGATGACCGAACGGCCGGAGTAGTCGACGCGCTTGCCGAGCAGGTTCTGACGGAA
>CAZOZD010000217.1:0-3882 GCA_964584195.1 uncultured Burkholderiales bacterium | reverse complement strand
CGCCCAGGAAACGGATCAGGTTGCGCAGCTTGACCTGGTAATCGGCCTCGTCGGTGCCGGGCCGGAACTTCACTTCCTTGACCTGGATCTGCTTCTGCTTCAGCCGCGCCTCGTGCTGCTTCTTCTGCTCATGGTACTTGAACTTGCCATAGTCCATGATCTTGCACACCGGCGGCTGCGCCATGGGCGCGATCTCGACCAGGTCCAGCTCGGCGTCCTCCGCCTTGGCCAGTGCCTCACGCAGACTGACGATTCCAAGCTGCGAACCGTCTTCCCCCACCAGGCGGATCTGAGCGGCGTCGATCTCGCCGTTGATCCGCAGTTCCTTGTCCTGAGCGATGCTGAATCCCCTTTCAAAAACAACGAGGAGCCGGCGATTGGCCGGCTCCTCAGCATTCCCCGCGCATCCGGGCGACGAACTCGTCGAGCCCCATCCGCCCGAGGTCTTCACCACCCCGGGCGCGCACGGCGACCTTGCATTCCACGCGCTCCTTCTCGCCGACCACCAACTGGTATGGCACACGCTGCATGGAATGCTCGCGGATTTTATAGGTAATCTTCTCGTTCCTCAAGTCGGCGACGACGCGGAAACCCTGTTTTTTCAGGGATTCGCACACCTCGCGCACATATTCCGCCTGGGCGTCGGTGATGCTCATCACCACCGCCTGCACCGGCGCCAGCCAGAGCGGGAAGTTGCCGGCGTAGTGCTCGATGAGGATGCCGATGAAACGCTCTAGCGAACCCAGGATGGCGCGGTGCAGCATCACCGGCGGCCGGCGCGAGTTGTCCTCGGCCACGTATTCGGCGCCCAGGCGCACCGGCAGGTTGAAGTCGAGCTGGATGGTGCCGACCTGCCACAGGCGACCAAGCGAGTCCTTCAGGGTGAATTCGATCTTCGGACCGTAGAAGGCGCCCTCGCCCGGCTGTAACTCAAAGGCCAGGCTGTTCTGCTTCAGGGCTGCGGCCAGCCCGGCCTCTGCCTTGTCCCAGGTCGCATCGGAGCCCACCCGCTTCTCCGGCCGGGTCGAGAGCTTGACCAGCACATCCTCGAAACCGAAATCGGCATACACCGATTGCAGCATCCTGATGAAATCGGACACCTCGGGCTGAACCTGATCCTCGGTGCAGAAGATATGGGCATCGTCCTGGACAAATGCGCGCACCCGCATCAGGCCGTGTAGTGCCCCGGAGGGCTCGTTGCGATGACAGGAACCGAATTCGGCCAGGCGCAGCGGCAGGTCGCGATAGGAGTGCAGGCCATGATTGAAGATCTGCACATGGCCCGGACAGTTCATCGGCTTCACCGCGTAGTCGCGGTTCTCCGAGGCGGTGGTGAACATGTTGTCGCGATAGTTGTCCCAGTGGCCGGATTTCTCCCACAGGGTGCGATCCATCACCGTCGGCGTCTTGACCTCCTGGTAGCCGTACTCGCTGAACTTGCGCCGCATGTACTGCTCGATTTCCTGCCACAGCACCCAGCCGTGCGGATGCCAGAACACCATGCCCGGTGCCTCTTCCTGGAGATGAAAGAGGTCGAGCTGCTTGCCCAGCCGGCGGTGGTCGCGCTTCTCGGCTTCTTCCAGGCGATGCAGGTAGGCGGCGAGATCGTCCTTGTTGGCCCAGGCCGTACCGTACACACGCTGGAGCATCTCGTTCCTGGAATCGCCGCGCCAGTAGGCGCCGGCCACCTTCATCAGCTTGAACACCTTGAGCTTGCCGGTGGATGGCACATGCGGGCCACGGCAAAGGTCGACGAAATCACCCTCGCGGTAGAGGGATATGGTCTGGCCGGCGGGAATGTCGCGGATGATCTCGGCCTTGTATTTCTCGCCGATCGACTCGAAGAACTTCACCGCATCATCACGATCCCATTCCTCGCGGCTGACCGGGATGTCCTTCTTCGCCAGCTCGGCCATGCGCTTCTCGATGGCGGCCAGGTCTTCCGGCGTGAATGGACGCTTGAAGGAGAAGTCGTAGTAGAAGCCATCCTCGATCACCGGGCCGATGGTCACCTGCGCCTCCGGGAACAGCTCCTTCACCGCATAGGCCAGCAGATGTGCGGTGGAGTGGCGGATCAGGTCGAGCCCCTCGGCATCGCGCTCGGTGACGATGGCCAGATCGCAATCGGACTCGATACGGTGCGAGGCATCCACCAGCTGCCCATTCACCTTGCCGGCCAGCGCCGCGCGGGCAAGCCCCGCGCCAATGCTGGCAGCCACCTCGGCCACGCTCACCGCCTGCTCGAACAGGCGCTCGGATCCATCGGGCAATCGCACCATCGGCATCAGTCGTTCCCCCAAAACCAGGCCGCCAAAGCACCCCGTGAAAACACGAAAAGCCAGACAGAGTCTGGCTTTTCATCATCTGGTAGGCACGATTGGATTCGAACCAACGACCTCTTCCATGTCAAGGAAGCGCTCTAACCAACTGAGCTACGCGCCTGAAGAGCTGCGCATTATAACGATTCGGCGCCGCCATGCAATGGCTTGGCCACCATGCCGGCGGTAGACACGCCCCCCGAAGCACAGGCAAAGAAGGCCAGCGCGCCCGGAATGCGCAGCGGAATGACGCTGATTGCATAAAATCAGGACATACGCCACTCCAGCACCCCGAACGCATGGCCATTTCCGGAATCGGCCCTTCCGTCACCTTCACGCCCCAGGCGTACCCGACCGCAGCCGCGGACGGGCGTCCCACCACGCCCGCCCGGGCCGGCGAAATGGCCGCCGCCGACGGCACCCGCCTGACCCCTGAACAACAACAGCAGGTGCAACGACTGCGGGCAATCGACCAGAAGGTGCGAGCCCATGAGCAGGCCCACCTGTCCGCCGCAGCCGGGCTGGCGATCAGTGGCGCCAACTTCCAGTACGTGCGCGGGCCCGATGGGCGGCAATACGCGGTGGCCGGCGAAGTCAGCATCGACGTGTCGCCGGCACAAACCCCTGAAGCAACCATCGACAAGGCGCGCCGCATCCAGGCCGCAGCCCTGGCCCCCGCCGATCCCTCGCCGCAGGATCGCGCGGTCGCCGCCGCGGCGGCGCAGATGGCGGCCCAGGCCCAGGCGGAAAAACTACGCATCGAACGCGAGGAAACCGAGGCGAGGGACAAGGCGCGGACCAGCGAAACCGATCCAGCCAACGCACCGACTCGTGGCGAGGCTCCCGGAAAAATCGACCCCCCTGCGCAATCGTCACCGCAAGGACAGCCATCGACGCCGGAAAACCTGGTCGCACGCGCCCTGCGCGCCTATGCCCAAACCGCGGCGTTCAGCACAGTGAGCGGCGATGAAATGCGCTCGCCGGGCCGCATCGACCAGTACGCCTGACCCTTTGGCCGCGGGTCACCGCATCGGCGCGCCCGCCCGGGCCCGTCTTGGCCTATCATTCATAGCCCCGGGGCCACCGTGCATCGGCACGCCCTCCCCCGCCGTTCGAGGAGCCACCATGTCCATCAATCCCGCCCTGCCCCTGATCGCCCTGCTCGGCCTCGCCGGCCCGACCTGGGCCGACGCCCCGCCCGAACTCAGCCGCGAGACGGCGGCCCCGGCGGAAACACACCCGGAGCACACCGCGAGCGGAGAACCGGAGCGCGCGCGCCCAGTCTCCAGTCGCTGGGCACCGAAGCGTCTGCCCCGGGGAGACCTGCGCCACTGCCTGGAATTGCAGGACAACGACACCATCATCCGCTGCGCAGAGAAACTGCGGCGCTGACATCGAACCCCATCCAATCCCCCTCGTCCACGCATGAAAACCACCGGCACCCTGTTCATCGTTTCCGCTCCTTCCGGCGCGGGCAAATCCAGCCTGGTTAAGGCCTTGCTTGAAGCCGACGCCAACATCGAGCTATCCATCTCCTACACCACCCGCCCACCCCGCCCGGGCG
>CAZOZD010000216.1:0-3905 GCA_964584195.1 uncultured Burkholderiales bacterium | reverse complement strand
GCAGGAAACGCTTGAGCTCCAGGTGTTGCTCACGCATGGCCGGACCGAAGGTCGCCAGAGGCGGGCTGGCACGCACCGCATCGATGTCGCCCGGCCGATACCGTTCCAGGTTGGCCCAGGTCTCCTCGACCAGATCGATCACCAGGCTGTTGATCATCCGCCGAACGGTTTCGTGTACCAGACGCCGGTCGCCCAGTTCCGGGTAGCGCTCGCGCACGGATTCAAGATGGCGCCGGAACATGCTCACCTCGGCCAGCTGATCGAGCGTGACCAGCCCGGAGCGCAGGCCATCGTCGACATCATGGTTGTTGTAGGCAATCTCGTCGGCCAGGTTGGCGATCTGCGCCTCCAGTGAGGGCTGGTCACCCGTCAGGAAGCGCTGGCCCACTTCGCCCAGCCGCTCGGCGTTGGCGCGCGAACAATGCTTGAGGATGCCCTCGCGCGCCTCGAAGGTCAGATTCAAGCCCTCGAAGTCGGCATACTTCTGCTCCAGTTCATCGACCACCCGCAAGGATTGCAGGTTGTGCTCGAAACCGCCGTGCTCACGCATGCACTCGTTCAGGACGTCCTGACCGACGTGGCCGAACGGGGTATGGCCGAGGTCATGCGCCAGGGCGATCGTTTCGATCAAATCCTCGTTCAGGCCCAGCAAACGGGCCAGGGTGCGGCCGATCTGGGCCACCTCCAGGCTATGGGTGAGACGGGTGCGGAACAGGTCGCCTTCATGGTTGATGAATACCTGGGTCTTGTATTCGAGACGACGGAAGGCCGTGGAATGAACGATCCGGTCACGATCGCGCTGGAACTCGCTGCGCGGCGTGGCGGGCGGCTCCGGATGGCGCCGCCCGCGACTGCGCGCCGGATCGGCGGCATATGGGGCGAGCGAGGAAAAAGGGACGGAACTCATGCTTGCGCTCCATTGCTGGCGACAAAAAAGCGGCCCGGGGCCGCTTTTTTGTCGGGGTGAACCACTCACTGTGGCTCGGCCGGAGCCTCCACCGTCCTGGCGGGCGGCTCGATCAGAGCCTTCATGGACAGACGCATGCGGCCCTTGTCGTCGGCCTCCAGCACCTTGACCTGGACCGGCTGCCCTTCCTTGAGGTGGTCGCCGACCGCATTCACCCGTTCATGCGCAATCTGGGAGATATGCAGCAAGCCGTCCTTGCCCGGCAGGACATTGACGATTGCACCGAAGTCGAGAATCTTCAGCACGGTACCGTCATAGACGCGGCCGATCTCCACCTCGGCGGTGATGTCCTCGATCCGCTTCTTCGCCAGCTCGCCTGATTCCGGGCTGGTGCAGGCGATCTTGACGGTGCCGTCCTCGCCGATGTCGATCTGGGTGCCGGTCTCCTCGGTCAGCGCACGGATGGTGGCGCCGCCCTTGCCGATCACGTCACGGATCTTTTCCGGGTTGATCTTCATGGTCAGGATGCGCGGCGCGTAAGGGCTCATCTCGTGCGGCTGCGCCTCGGCCTGGTTCATGATGGAGAGGATGTGCAGACGCGCCTCGCGCGCCTGGGTCAGGGCGACCTGCATGATCTCCTTGGTGATGCCCTCGATCTTGATATCCATCTGCAGGGCGGTCACACCCTCGGTGGTGCCGGCCACCTTGAAGTCCATGTCACCGAGATGATCCTCGTCACCAAGGATGTCGGTGAGCACGGCGAAGCGGTTGCCCTCCTTGATCAGCCCCATTGCGATGCCCGCCACATGCGATTTCATCGGCACGCCAGCATCCATCAGGGCGAGGGAGCCGCCGCAGACCGAGGCCATGGAGGAAGAGCCGTTCGACTCGGTAATCTCGGACACCACGCGGATGGTGTAGCCAAACTCCTCCTTGGCGGGCAGGCAGGCCAACAGTGCGCGCTTGGCCAGGCGACCGTGGCCGATCTCGCGGCGCTTGGGGCTGCCGACCCGGCCGGTCTCGCCGGTGGCGAACGGCGGCATGTTGTAGTGCAGCATGAAACGGTCGGAGTATTCGCCGGTGAGCGCCTCGATGGTCTGCTCGTCGCGGCCGGTGCCGAGGGTGGCGACCACCAGGGCCTGGGTCTCGCCACGAGTGAACAGGGCCGAGCCGTGGGTACGGGGCAGAACGCCGGTACGGATGGTGATGGGGCGCACGGTCCGGGTATCACGACCATCGATGCGGGGTTCACCGGACAGGATGCGACCACGCACCACCCTGGCTTCCAGGCCGTGGAAAAGATCCTTGATGACGTTGGCCTGTGTGGTGTCCATGTCCGCGCTGATCATTTCGGCGAACACCCGGTTGCGTACCTCGTCGACGGCGGCCACGCGCGCCTGCTTCTGCTTGATGGAATAGGCGCGGGCCAGTTCATCGGCGCACAGCGCATCCATGCGCTCGATCAGATCCGTCGGCGGCGCCGGCGGAGTCCAGTCCCAGGGATCCTTGCCGGCCTCGTCGGCGAGCTCGTTGATGGCGTCGATGGCGGTCTGCATCTGCTCGTGGCCATAGACCACGGCCCCCAGCATGACATCCTCGGGCAGTACATTGGCCTCGGACTCCACCATCAGCACGGCCTGGTCGGTACCGGCCACAACCAGATCAAGTTGCGACTGCTTGAGTTCGGCCTGGGTGGGGTTGAGCACGTACTGGCCATCGACATAACCCACCCGGGCTGCGCCGATCGGCCCGTTGAAAGGCACGCCGGCCAGCATCAGGGCGGCGGAAGCGCCGAGCATGGCGGGGATGTCGGAATCGACCTCGGGGTTTGCGGAAACCACCGTGGCGATGATCTGCACCTCATTGAAGAAGCCATCGGGGAAGAGCGGCCGGATCGGTCGGTCGATCAGGCGGGAAGTCAGCGTTTCCTTCTCGGTCGGCTTGCCCTCGCGCTTGAAGTATCCGCCGGGGATGCGGCCGGCGGCGTAGGTCTTCTCCATGTAGTCGACGGTGAGCGGAAAAAAGTCCTGCCCGGGCTTGACCTCGCGCTTGGCCACCACGGTGACCAGCACCACGGTATCGTCCATGTTCACCAGTACGGCACCATCGGCCTGACGGGCGATTTCCCCGGTCTCCAGGGTCACCTGGTGGCGACCGTATTGAAATGTCTTCTTGACAGGATTCACGCTAACCTCGATTTATTGCTTGGTGTGCAGACCGCGCCACGACCGCCGCTTGCCACGACGGCGCGACCACGAAGATTGGATGCGGGATTACTTGCGCAGGCCCAGGCGCTCGATGAGCTGACGATAGGCGTCGGCGTTGCGCGACTTGAGGTAGTCGAGCAGGCGGCGGCGGCGGCTCACCATCTTGAGCAGGCCGCGACGGGAGTGATGATCCTTCTTGTTGACCTTGAAGTGACCGGTGAGATCGTTGATGCGTGCGGTAAGCAGCGCCACCTGCACTTCCGGCGACCCGGTATCCGCCGCGCCGCGTTGAAAATCCTTGACGATCTGCGCCTTGTGCGCGGTATCGATAGCCATCAGACTGCTCCAATCCAATAAAACGTAGAAAAGTTTCGAATTCTACCCGCCCAGCGCCGGATTCCTCAAGCCATTCCTGCCCCATCCGTCAGGGGAAACGCACTATGAGCCCAGGGTATCCAACGGATGAGCGTTCATCGCTTCAGCCGCGTACTGAATTTCTTCTCGGGTGGAAGGAGTGATAACGGGGCCGGCCATGCGGCTTCGTCTTGGCCTCACGGATACGCTCTGCCGTTTGGTCAAGGAGGTGGGCGTACTTTCGCGCTCCTGGCTGGAGGGGTTCCGGGGCGCGGCGCCGGAACCAATAGACACTGCCTTTGCGCTCGGTGCAAGACTCGGTTTGGGCTCCTTTTGAGCCACAGCCTGAGCCACACCTTTGAGTCTTGAAGCGCTGCTGTTATTGGACTTTTTTTGCCATAACAACAGTTCAAATGAGGTTGGTGGTGATGGGCAGA
>CAZOZD010000215.1:0-3916 GCA_964584195.1 uncultured Burkholderiales bacterium | reverse complement strand
AGCAGGAGGCGGTGCGCATCTACCAGCCGCTCTCGCCGGCCGAGGCCGTTGCGGCTGCCGACATCCTGCCACGCTGGAACGAGGCCCTGACGGCCTACGCGGCGCGGGACTGGGCGAGCCTCGAAGCCCGCCTGAACGAACTGCAAGCCGCCGCGGACAACCCCAAACTGATCGACATCTACCGGCAAAGAATCGAGGTTTATCGCTTATCCCCACCCCCGGAAGACTGGGATGGGGTGTATGCTTACGAAACCAAGTAAGCCCCGCATCTGAAGCATGGATCCCACCGGCGTCGCCACGCCTGCCCCCGGCAGTGCTCCTGCACCCGTCATCCCCCACCCCGGCTGGCTGCGTCCGCTCGCCGAAGGCGTGTTCGTGCTGCCCGGCGAGTTGCGCCCGGACAGCCCGCCGGCCGGTTTCATCAACCTGCTGTTCAGCTCCGGCCAGCGTTTTTCCGGTCTTGATTACGCGACTTTCATGCGTCTGCTGTACGACCCCGAATTCGGCCGGGAAACAGGCAAGTTCCGTCTGGCGGATGCCATCGTGGAGTTCGAGGCGCCCCGCCAGGCACTCTACAAGGGTGTGAAGACCAGCAGCAAGGGCGAGCGCGCCGAATACATCTTCGAGCCGGTGCAGCTGGAGATCATCGAGCAGGTGGCGGTGTTCGGCGCCCCGGACGAGAACGGCGAACGCAAGCTCATGGGCTTCGAACCGCAATCCCGCTTCGTGCCCACCCGGCTCGATTTCGACGAATTCGTCGCCGACATGTGGGTGAAGGGCGTGCGCTACGGCATCGATGCCGACGCGGTGCGCAAGGCGATCGCCAGCAGCGAGATGGGCCGCGTCGAGATCGCCCGGATGCTCGCCCCCGTGGAAGGCGTGGATGCCAGCATCGAGGAAGTATGCGCCGCACTGCACCGCGACGACACCCCCAAGCGTCTGGCCAATGGCCGCCACGATCTGGCCCAGTTCCAGAACCGCTTTCCCCAGGTCGGGCGCGGCACCCGCCTGATCCGCAAGATTCCGCGCCAGTTCGGCCAGGATGGCTACGACGTCTCCGGCAAGGTGCTGCCGCCCTCGGGCCCGCCGGCCGATTTCGACCTCGACGCGCTGTGCGGCCCCGGCGTCGCAATCCAGCGCGAGGAGGATGGCGAGTTCATCGTCGCCATGCAGGACGGTTTTCTCAACATTGACCCAGCCAGCAACCAGATCTCGATCAGCGAGAAGATCATCAACCAGGACGGGGTGAGTCTGAAGACCACCGGCGACCTGCACCTGTCGGGCGACGAATTCGAATCGCACGGCGATGTCCAGGAACGCCGCCTGCTCGAAGGCAAGCACATGGCCCTGCACGGTGACGTGTTCGGCAAGGTACTGTCTCATGGTGGCAATGTGGTCATCAAAGGCAACATCGTCGGCGGCGAGGCTGTGAGTGCGCGCGGCCGCATCCAGGTCAAGGGCCGCGCCTCGCAGGCGCGTCTGGAAGCCCTGCCGGGCGAGATCGATGTCGCCCTGGCGGAAGGCTGCACACTGATTGCCAGCGTGGTCCGGGTAGGACGCGCCATCGCCTGCGACATCCTCGCCGACACCCTGCTGGCGCAAAGCGTGGAAGGCTGCGCCATCAATGCGAACGTGATCGGGATCGACGAATCCCGTGCCCGCAAGGATGTGGAAACGGTCATCGCGGTGCGGGTGCCCGACCTCGCCGAAACCCGCGCCCGCATCGCCCGCCTGCGCGAGGAAGGCGGCGCACTGCACCAAGCCGCGGCCACACGCCAGGCCGAACTGGCCGGCTTGCGAGGTCAGGAAGAGTTCAACCGCTTTCTGGTCCTCGACATGAAGGTACGCAAGGGCGAGATCAAGCTCAACGAGGCACAGCTCATGCAGCTTCAAAAGGCCGGTCAGCGCCACGCCCCCACCCTGAAGCGGCTGCGCGAACTGTCCGCCGAGATCAAGAAGTTGCAGGAAGCGGCGACCGAGCTCGATGCCCGCATCGACCAGGCGCGCGCCGAGGCACTCGCCCAGGGGGCTGCCAGCCGCTGCCGCATCACCGCCGTGAGCGGAGCTACCGTGGTCCACCGCCAGCCCACCGCGCCCATGGACCTCGCCCTCGACAGCGTCACCGCCAAGGCACTCGCCCCCGCGCTGCGCAAGATCCCCGAGCGGGGACCGAGCCGCCTGTTCGAGGGCGAATCCGGCCAGCTCGACTGGTGCCCGGAAACGCCGGCGCTCGACGCGAAAGAATCCTGAAAACCGCAGTTGAACTGCGAAAAATACGGGTATCCGGATTAACCGGTGGACGGCAACTCCCTGTTGGGTGCTGCCGGCAGATGTGGACTCCGGATTATTGGGTGGACCGACGACCGGAGGCTGACTTTGCTGCGGCGCAGTATTGAATATTCATGGTCAAGGCATGAATGCTTTGGGTCCGACTTCGGCCACAACCAGCCTGTCACCATATCGGTAAAACTGTCATCCAAACGGCTGCTTCGATCAGAAATCTGTCAGCCTACGGGGTCACAGTGCTAACCCTCTGAACCGCCCCGGGTTTTGAGGAGGCTTCAACTCGTGAGAGAATGAAGCCATGCAAAGCAAGAAGATCACCCCCAAGTATTCCACTGAAGTACGTGAACGTGCCGTCCGTATGGTGCAGGAGCACCGAGGAGAGTATCCCTCGTTGTGGGCGGCCATCGAGTCCATTGCCCCGAAGATCGGCTGTGTCCCGCAAACCTTGCACGAATGGGTGCGCAAACACGAAGTCGATTCCGGTATGCGCGCAGGCATCACGACCGAAGAGCGCGAACGTATCAAGGCCCTGGAGCGTGAGAACAAGGAATTACGCAAGGCCAACGAGATCCTGAAGCTGGCGAGCGCGTTTTTCGCCCAGGCGGAGCTCGACCGCCGACTCAAGTCCTGACCGAATTCATCGACCGGCATCGCGACGCCTACGGGGTCGAGCCGATCTGCAAGGTGATGCAGATCGCCCCGTCTGGCTATCGGCGCCATGCGGCGCAGCAGAAGAATCCTGATCTGCGCAGCGCACGCGCCCGACGTGATGACGATCTGATCCCACAGATTCAGCGGGTCTGGCACGCCAATATGCAGGTCTACGGTGCCGATAAGGTTTGGCGCCAGTTGAATCGAGAAGGTATCCAGGTGGCCCGCTGCACGGTCGAACGGTTGATGAAGCGGCTGGGACTGGCCGGCGTGCGGCGCGGCAAGGTCGTGCGCACCACGGTGCCCGACCACGCTGTGCCGTGCCCGCTGGACCGGGTGAACCGGCACTTCAAGGCGGACTGTCCGAATCAGTTGTGGGTGTCGGACTTCACCTATGTCTCGACCTGGCAAGGCTGGCTCTATGTGGCCTTCGTCATCGATGTCTTCGCCCGCCGCATCGTGGGCTGGCGGGTCAGCACATCCATGCGCACGGACTTCGTTCTGGATGCCCTGGAGCAGGCGCTCCACGCCCGGCAACCGGAACGTGCCGATGCCTTGGTGCACCACTCCGACAGGGGCTCACAGTACGTCTCCATCCGCTACACAGAGCGTCTGGCCGAGGCCGGGATCGAGCCTTCGGTGGGCAGCAAGGGCGATAGCTACGACAACGCCTTGGCCGAGACCATCAACGGCTTGTACAAGGCCGAACTGATCCACCGCCGCGCGCCTTGGAAGAGCCGGGAGGCGGTCGAATTCGCCACCTTGGAATGGGTGGCTTGGTTCAACAACCACCGGCTACTGGAATCGATCGGCTATGTTCCTCCGGCCGAGGCTGAGGCAAACTACTACCGGCAACTCGCCGGCAACACCGTGGATGCAACCTAACTTAAACCAATTAGCCTCCACAGAACCCGGGGCGGTTCAGGCAGTCATGCAAACAGGTCGGCGGAAGGAGGCGGTGGCGACTTGAAAGGTCGCC
>CAZOZD010000214.1:0-3930 GCA_964584195.1 uncultured Burkholderiales bacterium | reverse complement strand
TGGCATCGATGTCCGCGTCCGCGTGGGCGGCGGAGACGAAACCCGCCTCGAAGGCAGAGGGCGCCAGGTACACGCCTTCCAGCAGCATGAGGTGGAAGAAGCGGTTGAAGGCGTCCTTGTCGCTTTGCATGACCTCGGCATAGGAGGTGGGCGGGGTGGCGCGGAAGTAGACGCCGAACATGCCGCCCACGCTGTCGGCGGAGAAGATCACGCCGGCGTCCCGGGCGGCGGCGGACAAGCCGTCGACCAGGCGCCGGGTCTTCGCGGTCAGCGCCTCGAAGAAGCCGGGGACGGAAATCTTTTCCAGGGTCTTCAGGCCGGCGGCCACCGCCACCGGGTTGCCGGACAGGGTGCCGGCCTGGTAGACCGGGCCCAGGGGGGCGAGCTTGTCCATGATCTCGGCCTTGCCGCCGAAGGCGCCCACCGGCAGGCCGCCGCCGATGACCTTGCCCAGGGTGGTGAGGTCCGGGGTGATGCCGTAGAGGCCCTGCACGCAGCCGGCGCCGACGCGGAAACCGGTCATGACCTCGTCGAAGATGAGCACGGCGCCGTGCTTCGTGCAGTTCTCGCGCAGGGCTTCGAGGAAGCCGGCCCTGGGCTTGATCAGGTTCATGTTGCCGGCCACCGCCTCGACGATGACGCAGGCGATCTCATCGCCCTTCTCGGCGAAAACCTTGTTCACCTGGTCGATGTCGTTGTAGTCCAGCACCAGGGTGTGGCGCGAGGTGTCGGCGGGCACGCCGGCGGAGCTGGGGCTGCCGAAGGTGAGCAGGCCGGAGCCGGCCTTCACCAGCAGGCTGTCGGCATGGCCGTGGTAGCAGCCCTCGAACTTGATCAGCAGGTCGCGGCCGGTGTGGCCCCGGGCCAGGCGGATGGCGCTCATGGTCGCCTCGGTGCCGGAGGAGACCAGGCGCAGCTTTTCCATGCTCGGCAGCAGGCCGGCAATCCTCTCCGCCATGACCAGTTCCATCTCGGTGGGGGCGCCGAAGGACAGGCCCAGGGCGGCGGTGTCCTGCACCGCCCTGACCACGTCCGGATCGGCGTGGCCGAGGATCAGTGGGCCCCAGGAACCCACATAGTCCAGGTAGGACTTGCCGTCCGCGTCCCACACCCGGCTGCCCTTCCCCTTGGCGAAGAAGCGGGGCGTGCCGCCGACCGAGCGAAAGGCGCGCACCGGCGAATTGACGCCGCCGGGAATGACTTTCTGGGATTGTTCGAAGAGTTGATCGTTGCGGGAGCTCATGGGGTTGCCTCGAAGTGCGTCAGGAATTGTCGGGTTGTCTCGTTAGGATCGGCGGCCTCGTACAGGGCGCTGATCACAGCCAGCAGATCGGCCCCGGCGGCCACCAGCGCGCCGGCGTTGGCCGGGGTGATGCCGCCGATGGCGCACACCGGCAGGCCAGTATTTGCCTTGCCGACGGCTAGAAGATCGAGTTCGGCGCGCCGGGCCAGGGGCTTGGTGGGCGAGGCGAAGAAGCTGCCGAAGGCGAGGTAGTCGGCGCCGGCCTTCGCCGCCGCCTGCGCCAGGTCCAGGCTCTGGTAGCAGGAGGCGCCCAGGATTCTACCGGGTCCGGCGTGATCCAGCCGGGCGCGTGCTTTCGCCAGTCCGCCGTCGTCCTCTCCCAGATGGACGCCGTCGGCGTCGCAGAACAGGGCCAGATCCAGGTCGTCGTTGACGATCAGGCGGGCGCCGTACTTGCGGGTGAGGCCGCGCAGGGCTACCGCCTGTTCCTGGCGGTGGCAGTCGCTGGTGGCCTTGTTGCGGTACTGCAGCCAGCGGCAGCCGGCGGCCAGGATCACTTCGGTGCGTTCCAGCAGGCGGCGGCTGTCGGACCAGTCCGGGGTGATCGCGTACAGGCCGCGCGAGGCGGCCGAATTACTCTTCATCGTCCCCGCGCACCCAGTACAGCCGGTCCGGGATGTACTGCCCCATGCCCGGTCGGTAGGCGTTCTTCAGGGTCTGGTAGGTGTATTCCTGGGCTTCCTTCACCGCGTCGGCCATGTCCTGGCCCTGGGCCAGCAGGGCGGCGACGGCGGAGGCGAGAGTGCAGCCGGAGCCGTGGTAGGAGCCGGGCAGCCGGTCCCAGTGGAGGCGGTGGACGACGCCGCGCTCGTTATAAAGGGTGTTGCTCACCTGGGCGCCCTGTTCGTGGGCGCCGGTCACCAGCACGTACTCGCAGCCCAGTTCCATCAGGCGGCGGGCGCATTCGGCCAGTTCCGGGTCGTCGTTCTCCTCGTCCGGATCCTCGGCCAGGCGGCGCGCCTCGATGCTGTTGGGGGTCAGCACGGTGGTCTGGGGCAGCAACAGGTCGCGCATCGCTTCCAGCAGTTCCTCGCTGGCCAGGGCGTCGCCGCGGCCGGAAGCGAGCACCGGGTCGAGCACCAGGGGGATGTCGGGATAGTCTGACACCACCTCGGCGATGGCGGCCACCGCCTCGACGCTGCCGATCATGCCGATCTTGATGGCGGCCACCGGCATGTCCTCCAGCACCCCGCGGGCCTGGTCGGCGATCCATTCCGGGTCCAGCGGCAGATAGTCGTCCACCCCCACCGTGTCCTGCACGGTGACGGCGGTGACCACGGACAGGGGGTGGCAGCCCAGGCTCGACAGGGTGAGCACGTCCGCCTGCAGGCCGGCGCCGCCGGTGGGGTCGGTGCCGGCGAAGACGAGCACGGCGGGAAGGGACGGCAGCGGCATGGGAGACCCTTGGCGGGGCGGGGCGGGGTTGGCAAAATGGCATTCTATTACACAAGCGCCTCACCCCCTGTCCCAGGCTTCCATGGTACGGTGCGGCCATCCGGCCATGAGGGTGACATGGAATACAAGACTTGGATTTGCGTGGTCTGCGGCTTCATATACGACGAGGCCAAGGGTTTGCCGGACGAGGGCATCGCGCCCGGCACCCGCTGGGAGGACGTGCCGGTGAACTGGACCTGTCCCGAATGCGGCGCGCGCAAGGAAGATTTCGAAAGGTTGGGCGCCTGATTACAGAATTTCCCGTGCGCGCCGATAACACCGCGTGTCTCCGCGTTTGCGGAATGAAGTCGCAAGGAGGATGAATATGCGTTGGCTCTCTGCCCTGTGCCTGGCGATCCTGACCTGGGCCGCGCACGCCAGCCCGGCCCTGGTGCTCAACGTCACCCTGGACTATGACCAGCAGCCTGACCATGCCGCCACCCGCGCGGTCCTGGGCGATCTCGCCAAATTTCTCGGCGGCGAACTGAAGCAGCCGGTCAAGCTGATCATGACCCAGAACGCGGAACGCGTCGGCGAGCACATCCGCACCGGCAGTTACGCGATGCTGCTGGCCCCGGCGCAGCTGGTGGGGCTGGCCATGCGCAGCGGCTACACGCCGGTGGCGAAGACCGAGCAGGACGCCCAGGTGGTCCTGGTCACCAGCGCCAATTCCCGCATCCGCAGCCTGGATGACGCGCGCGGCAAGCGCATCGTCCTGCCGCATCAGGAATCCCTGGTGAGCTACATGGTGCGCGGGGAGATGAACGCACTGGGCCATTCGCCCACGCGTTTTTTTCGCCAGGTCAATTATGTGAACCAGTATGGCGCGGTGCTCTATGCCCTGGAAATCGGCCAGGCCGAGCTGGCCGCCCTGAAGTCCGACGTGGCGCGCGACTGGATCGCGCGCAACCCCGGCGCGGCGGCGGTGAAGACCCTGGCCAGCGTGCCGCAGGCAGGCGTGGTGGTAAGCGACAAGCTTTCCCCCGAACTGCGCGACCGCATTCGCTCCGCCTTCACGCGCATCGACGCGAATCTGGAAGCACGCCTCAAGCGCGCCCGCGTGGGCGGTTTCGATCCGGCCGACCGACACGACTTCGAGTTCGTTTCGACGCGCGGTTTCTACACGCCGGAAGTGCTGGCGGGGGTGAATATCCCCAGCGCCGAACAGGTGAAGAAGATGCTGGATCAGGGCG
>CAZOZD010000213.1:0-3945 GCA_964584195.1 uncultured Burkholderiales bacterium | reverse complement strand
ATTGGGGGAAGGTTGGGATGGGGGTGCGGCGAACGCCGCTTCATCGTGCGAGCGCGGCATTTATGCCCCGCATGGGGTATTTATGCCCCGCATGGGGTATTTATGCCCCGCATGGGGTATTTATGCCCCGCATGGGGTATCCAACGCCGCCCTTTTATGCCCCGCATGGGGTTCACTTCGTCTTGCCGCTTCTCCGGGGGGCGTGACGCGGCTTGGTGACCGGGCCGGGCCGGCCGGGGCGCGGCGTGGCCGCGCGTACGGCCAGACCAGCCGGGCTGGATGGACGTGCCCCACCCGGCTGCCAGGCGGGCACCAGGTGTTTCTTGCCGGGACCGATCAGGTCGGCACGCCCCATGGCCTTGAGCGCATCGCGCAGGAGGGGCCAGTTCTCCGGGTCGTACCAGCGTAAAAAGGCCTTGTGCAGGCGCCGCTGGCGGGCGCCACGCACGGTGTCGACGCGCTCGCCGCGCTGACGCGAGAGCGGGTGCAGGGGGTTGCGGCCGCTGTGGTACATGGTGGTGGCGAGCGCCATCGGTGTGGGCAGAAAGGTCTGCACCTGGTCGAGCCGGAAATCGTTGCGCTTGAGCCAGAGCGCGAGCTTCAGCATGTCCTCGTCCGTGGTGCCCGGGTGGGCGGCGATGAAGTAGGGGATGAGGTACTGCTCCTTGCCGGCCTGCCTGGAAAACTGGTCGAACAGTTGCTTGAACCGGTCATAGCTGCCGATGCCGGGTTTCATCATGTGCGCCAGCGGCCCCGGCTCGGTATGCTCGGGGGCGATCTTCAGGTAACCGCCGACATGGTGCTGGGCGAGTTCCTTGATGTATTCCGGCGAGCGCACGGCGAGGTCATAGCGCAGGCCGGAGCCGATCAGCACCTTCTTCACGCCGGGCAGAGCCCGCGCCTTGCGGTAGAGCTGGATCAGGGGCTCGTGGCGGGTGTTGAGGTTGGCGCAGATGTCCGGATAGACGCAGGACAGGCGCCGGCATGCGGCCTCGATGCGGGGGTCCTTGCAGGCCATGCGGTACATGTTTGCAGTGGGGCCGCCCAGGTCCGAGACCACCCCGGTGAAGCCCGGCGTCTTGTCGCGGATGGCCTCGATCTCGCGCAGGATGGAGTCCTCCGAACGGCTCTGGATGATGCGTCCCTCGTGTTCGGTGATGGAGCAGAATGTGCAACCGCCGAAACAGCCGCGCATGATGTTGACCGAGAAGCGGATCATCTCCCAGGCTGGGATGCGGGCACCGGCATAGGCCGGATGCGGCGCACGGGCGTAGGGCAGGTCGTATACGTAATCCATCTCGGCGGTGGTGAGCGGCCACGGTGGCGGATTCACCCACAGGTCGCGGTCGCCATGCGCCTGCACCACGGCGCGGGCGTTGCCCGGATTCGATTCGAGGTGGAATGCGCGCGAGGCATGCGCGTACAGCACCGGATCGGCGATCACCGCCTCGCAGGACGGGATGCGCAGCACGGTGCGCTGCCGGTCCAGGCGCGGCTTCTGGTGGTGGATGCGAATGGGCTGGGCGGCCACTGCGCCACCCTCCCCCGCCGCATCGCCGGCCGGAGCCGTGGCATAGGGATCGGGCAGATGGATCAAGGGCCCCGGCGTATCCACCGCGCTCGAATCGAGTTCGGCCCAGTCCGGCCCCGGCCGCCAGCCGGCCGGCACCATGCATGCGCTGCCGCGCAGGTCGCGGACTTCGGCGATCGGCTCGCCCTTCGCCAGCCGGTGTGCCAGCGCCACCAGGGCGCGCTCGGCATTGCCGTAGAGCAGGAGGTCGGCCTTGGCGTCCGCCAGGATGGAGCGGCGCACCTTGTCCGACCAGTAATCGTAATGCGCGAAACGGCGCAAGGAGGCCTCGATGCCGCCGATCACCACCGCCACGCCGGGATAGGCCTGGCGGGCACGCTGGGCATAGACGATGACGGCGCGGTCGGGACGGCGGCCGGCCTCGCCGTTCGGGGTGTAGGCGTCATCGGAACGGATCTTGCGGTCCGCGGTATAGCGGTTGACCATCGAATCCATGTTGCCGGCGGTGATGCCGAAGAACAGGTTCGGCCGGCCCAGGGCCCGGAACGGCTCCGGCGAATGCCAGTCCGGCTGGCTGAGGATGCCGACCCGGAAACCCTGCGCCTCCAGCAGACGACCGACCAGGGCCATGCCGAAACTGGGATGGTCGATGTAGGCGTCGCCGGTGACGAGGATGACGTCGCAACTGTCCCAGCCCAGCGCATCCATCTCCGCCCGGCACATGGGCAGAAAGGGCGCGATGCCGAAGCGCTTCGCCCAGTACGGACGATAGCCGGTCAGCATGGGGGTGTCGGCCGGGCGTTCCGGACCATCACGCCAGGCGGGAGTGGAAGATCGGTTCATGCCGGCATTGTACGGGCTTGGTGTCATGCGCGGCATCGCAATGCCGGGCGGTGCGAGGCGGTATACTTCAGCCCTCATTCCCCCCTCCGGCGAGAACCACGCATGGCACGGCCCCGCTCCGAAGACCCCTGGCAGTCCCTCAAGGCCCACCGCAAGACCTGGAAGAAGCGCCACATGCGCGAGCTGTTCGAGCGCGATCCGAAGCGTTTCGAGCGATTTTCCATCCGTCTCGACGACCTGTTGCTGGACTATTCCAAGAACCTCGTTGACCGCGACACCGTGAAGCTGCTCACCGCGCTGGCCCGCGCCCATCAGGTGGAACGCATGCGCGAGGCGATGTTCGCCGGCGACCGCATCAACCTCACCGAGGACCGGGCGGTGCTGCACACCGCGCTCCGCAATCGTTCCAGTCACCCGGTGCGGGTCGATGGCGAGGACGTCATGCCGGCGGTGCATGCCGTCCTGGAACGCATGCGGATGTTCACCGAGCGGGTGCGTTCCGGGGCCTGGAAGGGGTATTCCGGCAAGCGCATCACCGACATCGTCAACATCGGCATCGGCGGCTCCGACCTCGGCCCGGCCATGGTCTGCCAGGCACTCTCGCCCTACGCCAGCCGGGCCATGAACGCCCATTTCGTTTCCAACGTCGACCCCAGCCACCTGGCCGAAACGCTGAAAAAACTCAAGCCGGAGACCACCCTGTTCGTGGTCGCGTCGAAGACTTTCACCACCCAGGAAACACTGGCCAACGCCGAAGCCGCACGCGCCTGGCTCATCGCCGCAGCCAAGGACGAAATGGCGGTGGCGCGCCATTTCGTCGCCGTATCGACCAACGCCCAGGCGGTGGCCCGCTTCGGCATCGACACCGCCAACATGTTCGGATTCTGGGACTGGGTGGGGGGACGCTATTCGCTCTGGTCGGCCATCGGCCTGCCCATCGCGCTGTACCTGGGCATGGACCGCTTCGAGGAACTGCTCGCCGGCGGCCACGACATGGACGAGCATTTCCGCACCGCGCCGCTGGAAGAGAACATGCCGGTGTTGCTGGCGCTGCTCGGTCTCTGGTACAACAATTTCTGGGACGCGCAAGGCTACGCGGTGCTGCCCTACGACCAGTATCTGGCCCGCTTCCCCGCCTACCTGCAACAGCTCGACATGGAATCGAACGGCAAGGGGGTCTGCCGCGACGGCAAACGGGTGAAGGTTTCGACCGGTCCCATCCTGTTCGGCGAGCCCGGAACCAACGGTCAGCACGCCTTCTACCAGCTCATCCATCAGGGCACCAAGCTGGTACCCTGCGACTTCCTCGCCGCCGCCGAGAGCCACAACCCGATCGCCGACCAGCACAACATCCTGCTCTCCAACTTCCTTGCCCAGACCGAAGCCCTGATGCGCGGCAAGACCCGCGCCGAGGCGCGCGCCGAGCTCGTCGCCCAGGGCCTCGACAAGGCGGCGATCCGCGAGCTGCTGCCGCACAAGGTGTTCTCCGGCAACCGCCCCACCAATTCCATCCTCTACCGCCGCCTGGACCCCCGCACCCTGGGCCGGCTGATCGCACTCTACGAGCACAA
>CAZOZD010000212.1:0-3959 GCA_964584195.1 uncultured Burkholderiales bacterium | reverse complement strand
CCCCCGTTGGGGGAGGGGACACACGTTATTGGGCGAATGAACAATCTGGGATGAACAGCGTCCAGACCTGCGAATTGCCCACCGACCTGCCCGCCGACCTGCGCCTGCTGCTGGTGCACAAGCAGAGCACCAGCGCCCGGGTGCGTTTCCTGCGTTTCGGGCATGGCCTGCTGGCCTTCACGCCCCTGCCGGCATTGTCGGTGGTCGATGAGGCGGCCGCCGCCCCCAGCCTCATGCACCATCCGGCCAGCTTCCTGCGCATCGCCGAACAACGCCTGGGCCTGCCCGGTGGCAGCCTGGAGCTGGAGCCCGAGTTCCTTGCCCAGGTCGACACCCCGGACGGCGCGGTGACCGTGCATCTGGCCCGCTTCACCAGCATCGACCCGCCCTTCGATGCGGCCGATGCCGCGGGCGGCCGTTTCATCGCCATCACCGAGGCCCGCGGTGGCACGCCGGCGGAGATGGAGCTGTTGCGCCTAGCCTATACTGCCGTGCTGGGCTGACCTGGAGACCACGCAATGCCGCGCTTTCAACCCGGAGACATGGTGTGCGCCACCCGCGACCTGTTCAACGACCCGATCGAGGAAACCGGCGAGAGCGCCATCCCCGGCGTGCTTCCGGGCACCCGGCTGGTGGCCGCCGGCACGCGCGGCATGGTGGTGAACGCCGGCCATGCCGAGGCCTCGCCGGACGACGAAATCTATCTGGTCCGTTTCGAGGCCGATGCGGACGGGGGGCTGGGCGAGCCCATCGGCTGCCTGGCCGAAGAACTGAGCCATCCGCCCCGGTGATCCCGAACGCCCCGGACGCGGCAGCGGCCATCCTGGCCTATCATGCCCGCACCAAACACCATCTCGACCGCTACGCCGCCGGCCCGGCCACACTGGACTGGGACGCCCAGCCCGACCCTTTCCGGCACTGGCGCGACACCCCCGTCATCGCACTTCCGCGCGATGCGGCGAGGCTCGAAACGCCCTGGTCCGAACTGAACAGCACGCGTCCGCCTGCTCCGGCCGATCTCGCCAGTCTGGGGCGGCTGCTGCAACTCGCCTGCGCCATCACCGCCTGGAAACAGTACGGCGACAGCCGCTGGGCACTGCGGGCGCATCCCTCCTCCGGCAACCTGCACCCGACCGAGACCTGGGTCATCGCCCGCGGCCTGCCCGACCTGGCGGACGGGCTGTACCACTACCAGGCACGCAGCCACAGCCTCGAACTGCGCGCCAGCGAGCCGGGCGAGTCCGGCGGCGGCCCCGGCCTATGGCTTGGCTTTTCCAGCATTGCCTGGCGCGAAGCGTGGAAATATGGCGAACGCGCATTCCGCTATTGCCAGCTCGATCTGGGCCATGTGCTCGCCGCGGTCAGCCATGCCGCCGCCCTGCTCGGCTGGGCGCCGCGCGCCGTGCCGCTCGAATGGGCGGCGCTTTCGACCATGCTCGGTCTCGACCGCAGCGAAGACTATGCCGGCGTGGAGGCAGAAGAAGCCGACCTCCTGCTCGCCTTGACGGGCGAGGCCATGCCCCCGACACATTGGCAACGATGGCATGGCCGGCCGAACCGGCTCGATCCCCAGCCGATGTACCACTGGCCGGTGATCGACGAGGCGGCCTCCGCCAGCCGGGGTGCAACACCCGAATTGCCGGCGCTGCCTGCCGCCGGTGCGCCAGCGATTCTCCCTGAATCGATCGCCACACCGGCCGCCGCGATCCTGCTCAAACGGCGCAGCGCCCAGGCCTTCGATCCCACGGCGAGCCTGCCCTCAAACGGTCTGCGCAGCCTGCTGGCCGCCCTGTTGCCGGGCGGCTCGCCGGTCTGGCGGCTGTGGACCGCGCCAGCGCGTGTGCACCCGCTGCTGTTCGCGCACCGCATCGAAGGGCTGGCTCCCGGACTGTATGCCCTGCCCCGTTCCGAGTCCGGCCTGATCGGCATGGGGGAAGCGATGCGGCCTGAATTCGAATGGCGCCCGGCCGATCCAACCCTGCCCCTGTACCGGCTCGTCGCCGCACGTTCGGAACGCACCGCCCGCACCTTGTGCTGTCACCAGGACATCGCCGCGCACGCCGCATTCAGCCTCGCGTTCGTGGCCGAGTTCGCCGCGCCCATCCGCCAGAATCCCGCCGCCTGGCGGCACCTGCACTGGGAAGCGGGCATGCTCGGCCATGCCCTCACCCTCGCGGCGGAGGCCATGGGCTGGCGCGGCACCGGCATCGGCTGTTTTTTCGACGATGCCGATCATGAACTGCTCGGCCTCACCGACGACCGCTTCCAGGTCCTGTATCACTTCGCCGTCGGCCGCCCGCTCGACGACCCCCGCATCACCACCCTGCCCGCCTATGCCGACTGAAACCGATCTCGATGCCTGGCTGGGCGCATCCGGCTTTACCGCCATCGATGCGTTCAACGCCGGATTCACCCCCCTGATGCTCGCCGCCCGTCAGGGCCGTGCCGACCGGGTTGGCGCCCTGCTGGCGCGCGGCGCCGACCCCAACGTGCGCAATTCGGACGGCAACGGCGCGCTCTGGTTTGCATGCTTCGCGGATTGCGAAGCATGCATCGCCGCACTGATCGAGGCCGGCGTCGACCTCGACAACCAGAACGTCAACGGCGCCACGGCGCTGATCTATGCCTGCTCGGCGGGCAAGGCCGGAGTAGTGCGCCAGTTGCTCGCCGCCAGCGCCGACATCCAGCGCCGCACCCTGGATGACTTCAAAGCGATCGACTCCTGCTCCAGCCGCGAATGCCTCGAACTGATGCGCGCCGCCGGGAGGACGAATCGGCATGCCGCTGCACTCTGAAACCGATGCCGCCGCCCACGCCCTCCTGCGCCAGGCCATGCTGGAGTATCCGGGCGATCCGGCGCGCGGCGACTTTCTCATCCGCTATGCATTCAGCCAGGCGGCGGACCCGCTGCCGCTGTACCGCATCGGCTACAAGTTCTACAACCGCATGCGCCGTTTCAAGGCGGCGCGGGATCTCGCCGCCGAGGCGCGGCTGGAAGCCGCCCGCCGTGCACGACTGCCCGCCGATCCGGCACAGTGGACCAGGAAACAGATGGAAAAACTGGACGCCGGCCTCGCCAGTCATCTGCTTCTGGCCCTCAAGGCGAGCGCATTCATCGCCCTGCGCATGAACGAGACCGGGCACGCCCGTGTCTGGCTGGAGCAACTCACCCGGCTCGACCCCCAGGACGGCAGCGGCGCATCGGTGATCGAGGCCCTGATGAGCGAAACGGAATGAGGTGCACGATCGGCGCGGCCACCGTCGCCGACATCCCGGCCCTGGTCGAGCTGCTGCGCATCCTGTTCAGCCAGGAGGCCGAGTTCAGCCCGGACCCTGAGGCCCAGGCGCGTGGCCTCAAGCTGCTGCTTGCCGATGCCGCGTCCGGCCACATCCTGGTGGCCCGGGCTGACGCCAGGGTGATCGGCATGGTGAGCCTGCTCTACACCGTGTCGACGGCGCTGGGAGCACGCGTGGCCTGGCTGGAGGACATGGTGCTGGACCCGGCCTGGCGCAATCGTGGCGTGGGCTCGCGCCTGCTGGTCCACGCCATCGAGTTTGCCCGTGCGCACGGCTGCGAGCGCATCACCCTGCTCACCGACGCCGACAACGCCGCAGCGCAAGGGTTTTACCAGCGGCATGGATTCAGGCCCTCGCCGATGCGACCCTGGCGCTTGCGGCTGCATGACGGCCGCCCCCTGTAGCAAACGCTACAAGGCTACCGGCGGGTCCGCCAATACACACCGCATACCCCCCTTACCCGCACCTTTCTATTTGTATTTTCAATGGTTTGAAAAACAACCAGGGGCTGGCACGGCGGTTGCATAGTTCTCCCCGTACCGTCCATTCATCGAGGAATCCAGCATGATCCAGCTCACCCCCAGCGCCCGCGCCGCCATCGACAAGTTCATCAAGGGCAACGACACCCCCGTGGCCGGCCTGCGCATCGCCATCTCGGGCGG
>CAZOZD010000211.1:1321-4018 GCA_964584195.1 uncultured Burkholderiales bacterium | reverse complement strand
GAAGAAGAACTCATCGCCCGCTTCGGCCTGCCACCCGAACCGGCCCGGACACTCATCGAAACCCACCGCCTGCGCATCGACACCGCCCCGCTCGGGCTGGCCAAGCTGGAGGCCAGCGACAAGGCGATCCACCTCCAGTTCGTGCCCAACCCGCCCATCGACCCCGCCCGTCTCATCCAGCTCATCCAGAACAAACGCGAATACAAGCTCGCCGGCCAGGACCGGCTGCGCATCGAGCGCGCCAGCCAGAACCTGGAACAACGCCTGCGCCGGATCCGCGAGACGCTGGCTGAAATCCGGCCCTGAGCCGGGGCGCTCCGGCACGGCTGCGGGCGGTTTTTCAGGCTCATCCGGATTCAGGACGCTGTTTCCAGCCATTTCCCCAAGGCATCGGACAGGACTCCATATTCCGCCCGCAACTGCCTGAATGTGTCGGCATCGAGGGTCTCGCCTCGCCGCAGACGGGCATCCGCTTCCTGCATCTGACGGAACAGTTCAAGGCCGCCGACCTGGGCGGCGAGCCCCTTCATGGTATGCACCAGCCGCTCTGCGGTGGTCCAGTCGGCCGCCTGGCAGGCCTGTTCGGCCTGGGCGAAATAACTGGAAAAATCGTTCGTCGCCGAGGCAATGACCATGCGCGCCAACATACGGTTACCGCCCAAGGGCTTGAGCAGAGAGGCCTCCGAAAAGACCGGCTCGACATCGCCATGCGCGGCCGGCACCTCAGTCCGCTCCGCCGCCGGCGCGGCCCCGGGGGGCAGCCAGCGACGCACCAGGCTGGACAGTGCCGCGACATCAATCGGTTTTGCCAGATAGTCATCCATGCCCGCCTGCAGGCAGCGTTCCCGGTCCTCTGCAAAGGCGTCCGCCGTCAATGCGACGATGATGCGATGCGGCTCGGCCAGTTCGCGTTCACGCCGACGAATCTGCGCGGTTGCGCCAAGGCCATCCATGACCGGCATCTGCACGTCCATCAGGATCAGGTCGTAGTGCTCGCCAGCGTTGATCCGCTCCACGGCCTGCTGGCCATGCACAGCGATGACGCTGGTCAGCCCCAGGGTATCCAGCATGGCCTGGATGACCTTCTGGTTGGTCGCGTCGTCCTCGACCACCAGAAGCCTGCCGTGCAGGGCTGGCCGGGCGGCAGCGGTCTTTTCTCCCGCCGAATGCGCCTCTGCGGGCCGCTCTCTATGCCGCCTGTCGCTGCCCGGGTTGACATCGGCCCGGATGCGGAACCAGAAACGACTGCCCTGGCCGGGTTCACTTTCGACCCCGGCCTCGCCGCCCATCGCGCAGGCAAGGCTCCTTACGATGGACAGGCCCAGGCCGGTACCGCCGAATTCACGCGTCGTCGAACTGTCTGCCTGGCTGAACGGCTTGAACAAGCGTTCCAGCTTATCGGCGGAGATACCAATCCCGGTGTCGCTGACCGCGAACTCCAGCAGGGCCACGTTGCCGGTGCGCCTGATCTCGGCGGCCTCGATCCGCACCAGGCCATGGGCAGTGAACTTGATCGCGTTTCCGATCAGATTGGATAGCATCTGCCGCAACCTGTGGGCATCGGCCAGGTAGGCAACATCTTCACCCTGCCAGTCCGCTTCGAGCCGCAAGCCCTTTTCGCGTGCGGCCTCGGCAAACAACGACTGCACCTGATGCACGATCTGGCGCGGCTCGAACACCACGGGTTCCAGCGTCAGCTTGCCGGCCTCGACCTTGGAATAGTCAAGGATGTCGTTGAGCAGGCTCAGCAGGCTCTGGCCCGAATTGAGGATGGTCCGTGCGTACTCCTGACGATCGCTCTCGGTGACCTCGTACATCAGCAGAAGCTGGGCCATGCCGAGGATGCCGTTCATCGGCGTCCGGATCTCGTGCGACATCATGGCCAGAAAACGGCTCTTGGCGATATTGGCGGCCTCGGCCGCCTGCTTGGCCTCGACCAGGGCCAGTTCGTCCTGCTTGCGTTCCGTGATGTCGCGAATCGAGCCGACCATCCGCAATGGTCGCCCGTCGGCATCGCGCACGACGACCCGGCCACGGTCCTGCACCCACCGCTCGCGCCCCTCCGGCCAGACCACGCGGTGCTCCGAGAAATAATCGCAGTCCGTAGCCAGCGCCTGGCCGACACGAGCCATGACGGCCTCACGGTCTTCCGGATGGATACGTTCGGCGAAGAAGGCCACCGGATGGGCCGGAGGAACATCCCTCAAGCCAAGGATCTCGCCCCAGCGGGTGTTGTGACTGACGCGATCGCCTTGAATATCCCAGTCCCAGACCCCTTCACCCGTTGCGGCGAGGGCGTAGGCCAGACGCTGCTCGCTTTCCTGAAGGTGTTGCTGGGCGGTCCGCAAACTGGTGTCCGACGCCTGGAGCGACGTGGCCATGTCGTTGAAGCGCCCGATCAGGCGACGCAATTCAGGGCTTGCGTCTGTGTCGCTCAGTCGCGTATCGAGATGGCCGGTCGCGATCGAATCAACCGCGGCAGCCAGCCTGTTCAAGGGCCGCAGGCCGAAATGCAGCACGACCCATATGCCGATGAAGTCGATGGTAATGGCGAGCCAGAGGATGCCCAGATGGCTCAACAGACGTTGCCACGCGCGCCGTGCCGGCTCTGCCGGGCTGAGGATGAGCTCGATCTCCCCGTAGTTTCTGCCGCCGACGACAAGGCTTGCCTTACCGGCAAGCGGCTCCAGGCCGAAT
>CAZOZD010000211.1:0-1311 GCA_964584195.1 uncultured Burkholderiales bacterium | reverse complement strand
CATCGCGACTTTCCAGCCGGATCCCGCTGGTATCGAAAAATCGGACTGCAATGATTCGCGGCCGCCCGACATGGCCGTCGAGGATCTGTTGCATGGTGGCAAAGTCACCGACCACCGCCGTCTCCGCCAATGCCACCGGCAGCGTCTTCAGCTCCTGCTCCAGCGTCTGGTGCTGGCCATCCCGGATGTGCCTGGCCTCCTCGCGCGCTGACACGAACACCATCGCCATGCCGGCCACCAGCAGCGCGAAACTGGCGATCACCATCAGCCGACCGACCAGGGGCAGGCGACGCCAGACGCAAACGGGTGCAAGAAATATCCCGGCCACCTTTTACTTGATGTCCCTGACCAGCGTGTTGCGATAGAAATTGGTGTAACTGAGATAGTCCTCCGGTGTGGCGGAACGGAAGCCGTAAGGGGGTTTCTGGCCGATGACCCGCGCGACCGTTTCGAGGATCTTCTGGCCTTCTGGATCGGCATCCATGCCATCGATGGCGGCCTGCACGGCCCTGGCCGATGCCGCCGGAACCCGCGGATGCACGGCGATGGGCAGGTTGTTGAAGGGCTGCGACTCCCACAGCACCCTGTAGCGCAGATTCTCGCGTGCCGCGAAAGCCTTCATCACCTGATTGTTGACCCCGGCGGCGATCACCCGTCCGGCTTTCAGCTGGCCCATGATGCCTTCCTGATTGCCGCCAAAAACCGGCGTCACGGCAATCCCCTGGCGCAACAGGGCATCCATCGGCACGGCATAGCCGACAAAGGCGGCCTGCGAGGGGAAGCCCACCGCACGCCCATCGAGATCCTTCAGGGTGCGGATCGGCGAATCCTCGAGGGTGACGATCTGGCCGGTGATGGCTTCGTCGCGCGGCCGCAATATCACCCGATAGCCGGTCACCGCCAGCCTGGGCTGGAAGATGGTGTTCGAATAGACGAAATCGTATTCGCCACGTTCGATCGCATCGTTCGAATCGGGCGCGGTACGCGCAATCTTCAACTCCAGCCGGATACCGGTCTTGTGCCGCACATAATCGAAAACCGGATTCCAGTATTCGGCAGTCAGCACTGCGCTGCGCTGGGATAGCACGCCGAAGGAGTAGCTTTCGGCAGCACGCAGGGGCAAGGCGATCAAAAACCCCGCCAGAAGGAGGGTCAGCGAACCATACGACGCAAAGGATTTCATGGGGTACTCCTGATCAAGAGGAAGCTTCTTGCAAAACCCACCGTCTGATCGATTTTTCTTGCCGCACGGTGGACCAAAACGGGCGGCAGGCGGCCATTTCTGGCATGATGCGGCTGTCTTAGATCCTC
>CAZOZD010000210.1:1257-4057 GCA_964584195.1 uncultured Burkholderiales bacterium | reverse complement strand
CGGGATGATGGGCACGACGTGGCGGCCAATGGCCTTGTCCTTGAGCAGGCTGGTGAGCAGCCGCACGAAGGCCATGGTGGTGGAGATCTCGCGCTCGCCGGTGGTTTCCAGCAGGTTCTGGAAACTGGACAACGCCGGTACCGGCAGCGGCTCGGCCCGGGTACGGCGGCTGGGCACATAGCCGCCGAGCGCGGCACGCCGCTCGCGCAGGTATTTCATCTCCGGGCTGTCCTCGGCCGGGCGGTAGAACGGCAGCTTCTCCAGGTCGGCATCGGCGATGGGGATGCTGAACCGGTCGCGGAATGCGCGCAGCGATTCCAGGTCCATCTTCTTCTGCTGGTGGGTCGGGTTCTGCGCCTCGCCAGCCGCGCCCATGCCGTAACCCTTGACGGTCTTGGCCAGGATCACGGTGGGCTGGCCGCTGTGTTTCATGGCCGAGGCATAGGCGGCGTAGACCTTGTGCGGGTCATGGCCGCCCCGGTTCAGGCGCCAGATGTCCTCGTCCGACATGGCGGCCACCATCTCCTTCAGCTCGGGATACTTGCCGAAGAAATGCTCGCGCGTGTAGGCGCCGCCCTTGGCCTTGAAGTTCTGGTATTCGCCGTCGACGCATTCTTCCATGCGCTTGCGCAGCAGGCCCTGGCTGTCCATGGCCAGCAGCGGATCCCAGTAGGAACCCCAGATGACCTTGATGACGTTCCAGCCGGCGCCGCGGAAGGCGGCCTCCAGTTCCTGGATGATCTTGCCGTTGCCGCGCACCGGGCCGTCCAGGCGTTGCAGGTTGCAGTTGACGACGAAGATCAGGTTGTCGAGCTTTTCGCGCGAGGCCAGCGTGATCGCGCCCAGGGTTTCCGGCTCGTCGGTCTCGCCATCGCCGAGGAAGGCCCACACCTTGCGGTCGCTGGTGTCGGCGATGCCGCGATCATTGAGGTATTTGAGGAACCGCGCCTGGTAAATGGCGGTGATCGGCCCCAGGCCCATGGATACGGTGGGGAACTGCCAGAACTCCGGCATCAGCCAGGGGTGGGGGTAGGACGGCAGGCCGTTGCCGCCGGTTTCCTGGCGGAAGTTTTCCAGCTGCGCCTCGCTGATGCGGCCCTCGACGAATGCGCGGGCATAGATGCCGGGCGCGGAATGGCCCTGGAAATAGACCAGGTCGCCTCCGCCCCGGTGTTCCGGGCCACGGAAGAAATGGTTGAAACCGACCTCGTACAGGGTGGCGGCCGACTGGTAACTGGCGATGTGGCCACCCACGCCGGGCGCCTTTTCATTGGCGCGCATGACGCAGGCCACCGCGTTCCAGCGGATCATGTTCTTGATCTTGCGTTCCAGTGCCACGTCACCCGCATGGCGCTCCTGAAGATGCACCGGGATGGTGTTGAGGTAGGCGGTGGTGGCGTTGTAGGGCAGATAGGCGCCCGAGCGGCGGGCGCTGTCGATCAGCTGTTCGAGCAGGAAGTGGGCGCGCTCCGGGCCTTCTTCCTGGATGACGGCGGCAAGTGCGTCGAGCCACTCGCGGGTCTCCTGCGGGTCGAGGTCGGGGCTGGCGGCGGAAAGAGGCGGCATGGAAGGGCTCCGGGAAGGGCGGCCGGGCGGCGCCGCGGGCGGTTGATGTGTCGTGTCGACGCGACGCGACCCGGGATGGACGATCGAAAATCGTGGAAAATCACGACGAACAAACCGGCGAATTATCGATTCGGCCGGGCGTTGAGTCAATTTGTGGCCGGCGTAACCGCTACGCTGTGCCTGTTTTTAAAGGCGCTTGGTGAAATCGAGTCGGTAACGCTGTTCACGCGGCCTGCCGCCGGAAAACCCGCAGGCGCTTGCATTCCGGGTTCCTTCCCCTGCGGGGGAGGGGAATTTCATTACCGGCGACGGCTATGGCCGGACTGGCCCTGCGGACATCAGCCACTGCAGCCAGTGACCCACTCGATTTCATGTAGAGCCTTTTTAAAGGAGCCGCCATGCCCAAACGCCAAGCACAATCCGAATGCGAATGCATTCAGCTTCCCCGCCTGCTGGAACGTGACGCGGTCCTCGCGTTGCCTCCGGGCGGGCATCGGCTGGTCCTGCTTCCGGCCGGTGCGGACTGGCATGACGCGCCGGGGCAGGCGCGGGTCGAGGCCGTGTTGCGGCGCCAGGGCAAGGATGCAGCGAGCCTGGGCAAGACGCCCTTGCGTCTCGATACTGAGGAGGCGGGCCTGGACGTGTGGTTGAGGCTGGATCCGGATGCATCCACATTCGAGCGGCACCAGCGTTTGCGCCAGGCATTGAAGCCGCTTCTGGACGAGCATCCGGCCGCGCTGGCCATCGCACTGTTCGGGCCGGCCGGCTTTCGTGCCCGGGCGGCGGCGGATGCGGCCTATGTCGCACTGCACAATGCGACCCCCCTGCCGGCCTGGAAGAGCGACAAACCGCCGTGCGCGCTTGAAACCCTGTCGATCGAGGGGCATGTCAGCCCGGATGGGCAGTCCTGGGCGCGGGCCTGGGCCGAGGGCAACGCGCTGGCCCGCTGCCTCACCCGCCTGCCGCCCGACCGGCTGCGTCCGGCCAGCTATCGGCAGCGCCTGCGCGATTTGGCCAGCCGCGAGGGGTGGGCGATTGAGGAATACGACGTCAAGCGTTTGAGCAAAATGAAGGCCGGTGCATTCCTCGCCGTGGCGCGTGGCAGCGGCCATGAAGACGCCGCCATCGTCCGTGTGAGTTACGGTGCGCAAACCAAGGTGAAGGGGGAAGGGAGAAGGGGGAAGGGTGGGGTTCTCGCCCTGGTCGGCAAGGGCATCTGTTTCGACACCGGCGG
>CAZOZD010000210.1:0-1247 GCA_964584195.1 uncultured Burkholderiales bacterium | reverse complement strand
AGGGGTCGCCGGTGAAGGACGCGGCCATCGTCAAATTGTCGTATCGCGGCGCGAAGAGCAGCAAAGCCCGCCCGCTGGCGCTGGTGGGCAAGGGCATCTGCTTCGACACCGGCGGCCACAACCTCAAGCCGGCGCGCTACATGCACAACATGCATGACGACATGAACGGCTCGGCGGTGGCCTTGGGCATCCTGCTCGCGGCGACGCGCCTCAATCTGCCGCAGCGTCTGGAGGTGTGGCTGGCAATCGCCGAGAACCATCTGTCACCCCTGGCCTATACCCAGAACGAGGTGGTGACTGCACTCGACGGCACCCGTATCGAAGTGGTCCATACCGACGCCGAAGGACGCATGGTGCTGGCCGACACACTGGCCCTGGCGGCACGCGAAACGCCGGCGGCGATCGTCGATTTCGCCACCCTCACCGGCAGCATGACGGTGGCCCTGGGCGAGCGCATGAGCGGCGTGTTCGCCAACCGCGACACCCTGGCCGTGCGCGCCGTGGCGGCGGGAGAGGCTTGTGGCGAGCGGGTGGTGGCCTTCCCCATGCCGGCGGACTACGATGATGCGCTGGAGTCGACAGTGGCCGACGTCAAGCAATGCATCCTCGATGGCGAGGCCGACCACATCCTGGCGGCGCGTTTCCTGTCGCGGTTCGTGAAGGACATCCCCTGGCTGCATGTCGACCTGTCCGCCTGTCGCTGCAAGGGCGGACTGGGTGCGGCGGGCGACGACCTGACCGGCTTTGGCGTCGGCCTGGGGCTGGAGCTGTTGCGGCACTGGCCAGCGGAGTGATCCACGGGGTGACTCACCCCGACCCGAAAGATCGTTTTTGGGTGCGCAGCGGCTTGCGCCGCACCCCCATCCCAACCTTCCCCCTGCGGGGGAAGGGGTAAAATTTGGCCAATGAAAAAGCCAAGCCAGGCTTCGCCTGGCGCCCTCACCCTGCCCTTTTATGCCCGAATGGGTACGCCCAATGGGAGGGTTGATTATTGCCTCTCCCTTCGGGAGAGGCCGACGCGAAGCTGCGGGTGAGGGTGAACGAGTGCGCAGCGCTCGTTCTAACTGCGGAATTTAGGATGATTGTTCTGATAATTTTGGCGGGCGCCACATATATCGGGAGGTAATGGAATGGCTGGCTCAACCTTCAAGACCAATCCCATCGATCTGATCGAACTGTTGGAGGATTGCCATCGTGGCAAGCTCCAGTTACCGGACTTTCAGCGCAGTTGGGTGTGGGACGAGGAC
>CAZOZD010000209.1:0-4072 GCA_964584195.1 uncultured Burkholderiales bacterium | reverse complement strand
AGGCCCGCGCCGACAGGCTGAGGCGACGGATGGCCTGGCGCAACAAGGCCTCGCCGGCGTCATCGGGAGGGCAGTGGCGGTCGATCTCCGCCCCTTCCAGGGCGCTGTTGAGGCGGCCCTGGCGATCGATCTGGCGTTGCCGGGCCTTGCATACCCGCTCGCGCACACGGGCCGAGTCTTCACCCCCGGGTGCGGCGATGAGGTCCTGCTCGGGCAGGGCGGGCACCTCCACGTGCAGGTCGATGCGGTCGAGCAGCGGCCCGGACAGGCGGCCGCGATAGCGGGCGACCTGTTCCGGCGTGCAGCGGCACTTGTCGGCGGGGTGGCCGAGCCAGCCGCAGGGGCAGGGGTTCATCGCCGCCACGAGCTGGAAACGGGCCGGGAAGTCAGCCTGGCGGGCGGCCCGGGAGATGGTGATGCGACCGTTCTCCAGCGGTTCGCGCAGCACTTCCAGGGCCTGGCGCGAAAATTCCGGCAATTCGTCGAGGAACAGCACGCCATGATGGGCGAGGCTGATCTCGCCCGGACGCGGGGTGCCGCCGCCGCCGACCAGGGCCACTGAGGAGGCAGAATGGTGCGGTGCCCGGTAAGGGCGTCGTTTCCAGTGTTCGGGCCGGAACACGCCGGTGAGCGACTGCACGGCGGCGCTCTCCAGCGCCTCGCGGTCGGAAAGTTCGGGCAACAGCCCGGGCAGGCGGCTGGCGAGCATGGATTTGCCGGTGCCCGGGGGACCCGCGAGCAGGATGGAATGTCCGCCGGCCGCCGCCACTTCCAGGGCGCGGCGCGGTCCGGCCTGGCCCTTGACGTCGGCGAGGTCGGGATACTCCGCCGCTTCCGGGGCAGGCGGCGGTTCGGGGGGCATCAGGCCGGCATGGCCGAGCAGGTGGGCGCATACCGCGGGCAGGCTGTCCGCGGCCAGCACCCGCTCGCGCTCGACCAGCGCCGCTTCCGCGGCACTGGCGCGGGGCAGGATGAATGTACGGCCGTCACGCGCAGCGAGCAGCATGGCGAGCGCGCCGCGGATCGGGCGCAGTTCGCCGGACAGGGCCAGCTCGCCGGCAAACTCGTAGCCCTCCAGCGCGGTGGCGGGAATCTGGCCGCTGGCGGCGAGCACCGCGAGGGCAATGGGCAGGTCGAAGCGGCCCGACTCCTTGGGCAGATCCGCCGGCGCCAGATTGACCGTGATCTTGCGGGCGGGAAACTCGAAGCCGGACTGGAGCAGGGCGGCGCGCACCCGGTCGCGCGACTCCTTGACCTCGGTCTCGGCGAGCCCCACCAGGTTGAACGCCGGCAGGCCATTGGCGACATGCGCCTCCACCACCACCGGCGGCGCGTCCATGCCGGTGAGTGCGCGGCTGCGGGCGACCGCCAGGCTCATCGCGCGCCGTCCGTGTCAGCGACCTTCGAGCCGGGCCAAGGCGGCCTCGGCCGCTTCCGGCAGGCGGATGTCGTTGCACAGGTCGAACAGGCTGCCCTTGCAGTGGCTCGACTTGTCGCGCGCCAGCTTCGCCGCCTCGGCGTAGAAGGCGCGGGCATGCTGGGGCCGGCCCTGGCCCTCGGCGGCGGCGGCAAGATAAAACCAACTGATGTCCTGACGGTAACCGATGTCCAGCACCGCCCGCGCCAGGCGTTCCCAGTCGCGTGCGGCATGGAGATCCTTCAGCTCGCCCTTGCGCCGGTTGAACTTCAGGGCGCAGTCGTCGCAGCCGAGGCGGACATTGCCGCGCCGGAATTCCTCATAGGCCGGCGAGACCAGGCTCAAGGGTGCAAGGCCGACGGGAGCGGCGTTCTGCGCGCCCGGGGAGAGGTCGCGCGCGTTGCTGGCCAGACGTGGTGTGAAGCTGGGCAGCGGGCTGGTTCGGGCCTCGGCATAGATCGGCTGCATGTAGGCGGTCAGTTCGGTGAGCCGTTTCATGCGCTCCTCCGGCGCCGGGTGGGTGGACAGGAACAGCGGCCCGCCACTGCCACCGGCCTCGCGCATCTTGCGCCACAGGCTGGCGCCGGCGGCGGGATCGTAACCCGCCCGGGCGGCCAGTTCGATGCCGATGGTGTCCGCCTCGTGCTCGGCCTTGCGGCTGTTGGGCAACAGCCAGCCGAGCTGGGCCATGGCCGGGCCGATGCTGCTGACGATACCCTGATTGCGCTGGCCGGCGAGTGCACCGAGCAGTGCCACCGTGGTTTGCGCCGCCATGGCGTTGGACATCTTCTCGGCGCCGTGGTTGGCCAGCGCATGGCCAATCTCGTGGCCCATGATCTGGGCGATTTCGTCATCGGAGAGCTTCAGCTTCTGGATGATGCCGGTATAGATGGCCATGCGTCCGCCCGGCAGGCAATAGGCATTGAGGGTGTTGGGCTCGTCGATCACCGCCACCTGCCAGTCCCAGTTCGCGGTCTCGGGACGATAGCGGATGGCCTGGGCGATGAGACGGTGGGTGATGGTGTCGACGCGCGCCTTGAGCACAGGGTCGTTGTTGATCTTGCCCTTTTTCTCCCAGGGGGACAGCTCCTGGGCATAGGCGGAACGGGCCTCGGCAATGACATTGTTTTCCGGCACCAGCATCAGCTGGCTGCGGCCGGTCATCGGGTTGGCGGCGCAACCGGCGAGCGCGGCGGCCAGGACCAGGCTGGCGAATGCGTGCCGGCTCATGGCGTGGTTTCCCCGTCCCGGGCAGGCAGTGGGGCTTCCGCCTCCAGTCGGGCGAGGCGCTCCTCCAGCGCGTGCAGCTGGGCCTGGGTATTGGCCAGTACCTGGGCCTGCACGTCGAACTCTTCCCGGCTGACCAGATCGAGGCGGGTCAGCAGGCCGGTGAGCGTGGCCTTGAGGTTCTTTTCCACGTCGCGCGCCGGTGAGGCAGCGAGCACCTCGGCCAGTCGGGTGGCAATCTCGTCGATGAAGGATGGCTTGATCATGGGGGCTGGGCTCCTGTGTATTGCGGGCGAGTTTAGCAAAGCTGGCCTTGGCTGCCTCATTCTGGCCCATTCGGCGGGTGCATGCGTCTGGTGCATGGCTCGGTCCGGATGCACCCGAATGGTGCGTGATTTTTATGTCGGGCCTTGCGTTTTACGCAAAATATTGAATATAAATGGAATATATGGCTGGCATGGGTTGTGCTTCAAGAGGGCGTGCGGTTTTGCACCTTTCGTCCACAGGAGAAACGCTATGAAAAAACTGGTTCAAGTCCTCGTCGTCTCGGGTGTATGTGCGCTGCCGGCCCTGGCCATGGCCGCCGAAAGCCCGCACAGCCTGTCCGGAAACATCGGTCTGACCTCAAACTACCTGTTCCGCGGCGTGTCGCAGACCCAGAACGGCCCGGCCTTGCAAGGTGGCTTCGACTACGCCCACAAGAGTGGTTTCTATGCCGGCACCTGGGCCTCCAACGTCGCCTGGGTCAAGGAAGGCGGCTTCAAGGACGACAGCAGCATGGAGATCGATCTGTATGCGGGGTATTCCGGCTCGCTGAGCGACGATCTGGGCTATGACCTGGGCCTCGTCACTTATTACTATCCCGGCGACAAGGTGGTCGGTGTGCGCACCCCCGACACCACCGAGGTTTATGTCAGCGGGAGCTGGAAGTTCCTGACCCTGAAGTACAGCCATGTGGTTTCCAAGGACTTCATCGGCTGGGTGGGTGCTGGTGGTGAAAAGACCCGTGGTAGCGGCTACATCGAGCTGAATGCCGAGTATGACCTGGGCAACGGCTGGGGCATTTCCGGCCACGTCGGCCACCAGAAGGTCAAGAACCTGAGCGGCGCTGACTATACCGACTGGAATGTAGGCGTATCCAAGGACATCGGCTTTGGCACGGTGGCCCTGACCTATTCCGACACCAACGCGGATGTGCCGGGCTTCTACACCATCGCCGGCGAGAAACTCGCCAATGGCAAGTTCGTGGTGTCCTTCTCCAAGGACTTCTAACCCGGTCCGCCCGGCTCTTGGCGCACTCTGTGCGCCGGAGCCCGGCAAGGACCGCATTACCAGGAGAGTGTCATGAAGTTCGTTACCGCCATCATCAAACCCTTCAAGCTCGACTAGGTGCGTGAAGCCTTGTCCGGCCTGGGGGTGTCCGGCATC
>CAZOZD010000208.1:0-4075 GCA_964584195.1 uncultured Burkholderiales bacterium | reverse complement strand
CGGCTGCCAGGTCGGCGATGCACTGGCGGATCACGTGCGCGGCGAGCATCCGCCGCGCCGACGCATCGAGCTCCGGCAGGAACTCCGCGGGCAGCAGCAGTCGGTCCACGTGCTGCCAGCGAACCAGCGCCTCGGCGCCGAGCAGCCGTCCGTCGCGCGCGCCCAGCACGGGCTGGTAATGCAGCGCGATCGCGTGTGACTCGACAGCCGACGCGAAAGCGTCCGCCAGCTGCCAGGCCGGCGCCCGCGCCACGATGTCCTCCGCATCCGGTCCGACGCCGCACGCCATGCCGGCGCGCAGTTCGAGCCGCACGCTCACCGGGCCGGCCTCGAGCTGTGTATTCCGGAGGAACGTGACCGCCCAGTCCGGGGGAACGTGACCGCGGATTCCGGGCGAACGTGACCGGCTGTTTCGGTTGAATGTGACCGTTTGGGGCGGAATTCCGAAATCGGCGGTCACGATCCCGGAATGAGCGGTCACGATGGCCGGAATGGTCGGTCACGATGCCCGGACTGGGCGGTCACGATCCCCGGAATCGGGGCTGTTCGGGTCGGTGCCCGCGGCGCCCGGTGTTGGAATTTTCTCAACCGATTCGGCATAACCCGCGCCCATTTGGGAGGCGGAGATGCCGGCAGAGAGGGTTCCAATGCACAAGATCGAAGAGATTCTCCGCCTGCGGCATGCCGCTGGTCTCAGCTTGTCCCAGATTGCTGCCGCGCTGGATTTGAGCAAGGGCGTGGTGGTCAAGTACGTCAACCTGGCCGAGGCCCGCGGGGTCGGCTGGCCGCTCCCGGCGGATCTGACGCCGGGCCAACTGGCCGACCGGCTGCTGGACGCGGCGCCTCCGCCACGCCGGTTCGAGGCCCCTGACTTCGGCCGGATCCACGTCGAACTCAAACGCAAGGGCGTGACCCTGCAGCTGCTCTGGGCGGAGTACGTGGATCAGCATGGCGATCGCGCTTACCGCTACACGCAGTTCTGCGAGCACTACCGCCGCTGGTGCAGCGCGCAGAAGCGCAGCTTGCGCCAGCGCCATCTGGCCGGCGACAAGCTGTTCATCGACTACGCCGGACAGACGGTGCCGGTGGTGGACCGCGGGACTGGCGAGATCCGCCGGGCAGAAGTGTTCGTCGCCGTCATGGGCGCGAGCAACTACACGTTCGCAGAAGCCACCTGGACGCAGCAGCTGCCGGACTGGATCGGCTCCCACGTGCGCGCGTTCGCGTTCTTCGGCGGTGTTCCGGCGCTGCTGGTGCCGGACAACCTGAAGAGTGCGATCAGGTCGCCTGATCGTTATGAGCCGCAGCCCAACCAGACCTATCAGGAACTCGCCCGACACTACGACACCGCCATTCTGCCGGCACGGCCGCGCAGGCCGCAGGACAAGGCCAAGGTGGAGGCCGGCGTGCTGCTGGTCGAGCGCTGGATCCTGGCACGGCTGCGCCATCAGACGTTCTTCAGCCTGAGAGAGCTCAACGAGGCGATCGCCCGGTTGCTGACGGACCTCAACACGCGCCCGTTCCAGCGTCTGCCGGGTTCCCGTCAGTCGCAGTTCGAAGCCATCGACCGCCCGGCGCTCAAGCCGCTGCCGGCGGCGGCATACGAGTACGCCGAGTGGAAGGCGGCCAAGGTCGGGATCGACTACCACGTCGAGTACCAGGGGCATTTTTACAGCGTGCCACACCGCCTCGTCGGCCAGCGTCTGCACCTGCGGGTGACCGCCAGGACGCTCGAGTGTCTGCTGAACGGCCAGCGGCTCGCGAGCCATCCACGGGCCCATGGATACGGTTATACGACCGTTCCCGGACACATGCCGAGCGCACACCGCGCACATCTCGAGTGGTCGCCGAGCCGGTTCCTGCGCTGGGCGCAGTCGGTGGGGCCGGCGACTCACATGGTGGTCGACTGGCTGCTGACCAACCGGCCGCATCCGGAGCATGGCTACCGGCGCTGTCTCGGGATGCTGAGTCTTGCCCGCCGCTACGGCAAACCGCGCCTCGAGGCGGCCTGTGCGCGGGCTGTCGCGCTGAACACGCTGAGCTACCGCAGCGTGGCATCAATCCTCAAGCAGGGGCTCGACCAGCTGCCGCCGGACGAGCCACACGAGGCCCAGGCGACCTTGCCGCTGCACGACAACGTGCGTGGCGCCGAGTACTACCACTGAGGCGCGCCAACATGTTGAACCACCAGACCCTGGACAAGCTGCGCACCCTTCGCCTGACCGGCATGGCCGATGCCCTCGAACAACAGGGCCGCCACGCCCAGGCCGAGGAACTCGGCTTCGAGGAGCGGCTCGGCCTGCTCGTCGATCAGGAGATCCTGCACCGTGAGAACCGCCGTCTCGGCCGTCTGCTCAAGGACGCCCGGCTACGGGTCAACGCCTGTCTCGAAGACGTCGACTACCGCCATCCGCGCGGACTGCAGAAAGCCGAGGTGGCGCAACTCGCCGGCTGCGAGTGGATCGAGCGCCGACACAACCTCTGTCTCTCCGGCCCCACCGGCACCGGCAAGACCTGGCTCGCCTGTGCGCTGGGCACCCAGGCCTGTCGACAGGGGCTCTCGACCCGCTACCTGCGGCAGCCGCGGTTGCTGGAAGCGCTGCGCACCGCTCGCGCCGACGGTAGCTATCCCCGCTATATGGACTTGGAGTTGACCCACTTTCACGGACACCTGATGCTCGGAGGAGCAGGAGTCCAAAATGCCTACATCGAAGCCACCGTACCCGGCTGAGTTCCGCAACCAGATGGTCGATCTGTTTCATGCGGGCCGAACGATTGCAGAGCTGTCTCGAGAGTTCGGCGTCAGCACACAGAGCATCTCGAGCTGGATCGCGCAGGCGTCCGTGGATCGCGGGAAGGCACCGCGGAACAAGGACGTGCTGACCAGCGCCGAACGGGAGGAACTCTCTCGGCTACGGCGGCAGGTCAGGCAACTGCAGCAGGAGCGCGATATCCTGGCAAAGGCTACGGCCTGGTTCGCCGTCAAAAGCGAGAAGACGTCCAACGGGTCTACGAACTCGTGAACGCGAACCAGGCCGAACACCGTGTCCGTACGATGTGTCGGGTTCTAGGGGTCTCGGCCAGCGGGTATTACGACTGGCGGGACCGCAAGCCGTCGCGACGCGCGATGGAGAACACGGCGCTTGTCGAACAGATCCGGCAGATCCATGCCGAGTCCGATGGTACCTACGGCATGCCGCGGGTTCGAGCGGAACTCGTGGATCGCGGTGTCTGTGTCGCTCGCCAGCGGATCGCCCGACTCATGCGTTGCCATGGAATCCGCGGTGTGAGCCGCCGTCGTGGCTACGTGGTGACGACGAAACGAGACGAAAATCAGCGTCCCGCGCCGGACCTGGTCAAAAGGACGTTTGTCGCCGAGGCGCCCAACCAGCTCTGGGTTGCGGACATGACCTACGTCCCGACCTGGGCGGGGTTCATCTATCTGGCTGTCGTGCTCGATGTCTGGAGCAGGCGCGTGGTGGGTTGGGCGATCGGCGAACAGATGACCTCGGAACTGGTGCTGGCAGCGCTCGACATGGCCCTGCAGCAGCGCAAGCCCGACGGCGTCATTCACCATAGCGACCAGGGGTCTCAATATACGAGTCTGGCGTTCGGGGAACGCTGCAGGAAGATGGGCGTCCGTCCGTCGATGGGTAGTGTGGGCGACGCCTACGACAACGCCATGGCCGAGAGCTTCTTCGCCACGCTCGAGTGCGAGTTGATCGATCGGAGAATCTGGCAAACCAAGACCGAAGCACGCCTCGCGCTATTCACGTACATCGAAGGCTGGTACAACCCGCGGCGTCGACACAGTGCGTTGGGTCAGACCTCGCCGGCGACCTTCGAACAACGGTTCGCAGATCAGGCTCGGGAGCAGCAACGAAGTGAGATCGGCGGGATACCCACCGTCGGCGTCTGCGTGGCGGGCGCCACGCCGCCGGTGGATATCCCTACAACCAAGGTCGCGGAGATCGCTTAACCATCAAGTCCAAAACTGTCCGTGGAACGGGGTTAAGTCCATACAACCTGATTCGACTGGGGAATCTGGCGTAATGGCTGCAATTGCCTGCAACTC
>CAZOZD010000207.1:1879-4141 GCA_964584195.1 uncultured Burkholderiales bacterium | reverse complement strand
CTCCTTGCGGGCGATGTCGGTGATCACTTCCTCGTGGGTGGGGCCAAAGCAGAAATCGCGCTGGTGGCGGTCCTTGATCTTCAGCATCTGCGGCCCGAACACGGCCCAGCGTCCCGATTCCTGCCACAGCTCGGCCGGCTGCACGGCGGGCATCAACAGCTCGATGGCGCCGGCGCGGTCCATCTCCTCGCGCACGATGGCCTCCACCTTGCGCAACACCCTGAGGCCCAGCGGCATCCAGGTATAGAGCCCGGAGCCGAGCCGTTTGATCAGGCCGGCGCGCAGCATCAGCCGGTGCGAAACCAGTTCGGCCTCGGCCGGGGCCTCCTTGCTGGTGGAGAGAAAAAAGCGGGAAGTGCGCATGATAGTCTTGGCGGATTGGCAAAACAGGGATTCTACCGATGCGTCTTTTCGGCCGCCAACGGCAATCGTCCGCACCCGCCCCGGTCGAGATCAGCGAAAGACAGGGTGTGCGCTACCTGCATCTGGGCGGGGATGCGGTGCAGAGCGCCATGCGCATGCGCGATCCGTTTGCCCTGGAGCTGGAATACACCCGTGCCATGTTTGCCGCCCTGCTTTTCGTGCCGGTGGTCCGCGAGATCGGCCTGATCGGCCTGGGCGGCGGCTCCATCGCCAAGTATGTGTACCGTCACCTGCCCGAATGCCGGATCGAGGCGGTCGACATCCACGCCGAGGTCATCGCCGCAGCGCGGACCTGGTTCATGCTGCCGGACAACGACGACCGCCTCGATGTGCGGGAGGCGGACGGGGCGCGCTGGATCGAGTCCCGCCCGGCGGCTTTCGATCTGTTGCTGGTCGACGGCTATGACGCCCGCCGCATCGTCGAGTCGCTGGCCTCGCCCGGCTTCTACGCCGCCTGTATTGCCGCCCTGCGGCCGGGGGGCTGCGCGGTGTTCAACCTGTGGGGCAGTGACCGCCTGTTCGAAACCTATCGCCAGCGCATCGAGGCGGCATTCGGCCATGCCCCTCTGCTCCTGCCGGCCGAGAAGAAGGGCAACATCCAGGTGTTCGCGTTCCGGCCGCCCTGGCCGGGGCTCGAGATCGATGTGCTGGAGGATCGCGCCAGCGTCTGGCAGCAGCGGCTGGACCTCGAATTCACACGTTTCCTCGTTCGCCTGCGCGAGCTCAATCCGGTCGCCGGTGGCGCGTTCGAGCTGGCCCCCGGCGAGGCCTGAGGCGAGCGCTCGGCCAGCGGCTTTCAATCGCCGGCGAAGGGTGGGAAAATGCAGCCAGTACATCAATTGATCGAGGACGGCCATGATCGACAAGGACGGTTACCGGCCGAACGTGGGCATAGTCCTGTGCAACCCGCGCAACCAGGTGTTCTGGGGCAAGCGCGTGCGGCAGAATTCGTGGCAGTTTCCCCAGGGCGGGATCCAGCATGGCGAGACGCCGGAGCAGGCCATGTACCGCGAACTGCACGAGGAAGTCGGGCTGGAGGCCCGCCATGTGCGCATCCTGGGCCGCACCCGCGACTGGTTGCGCTATGACGTGCCGCGCGAATGGGTGCGGCGCGAGTGGCGTGGCCATTACCGCGGCCAGAAGCAGATCTGGTTCCTGCTCCGTCTGGTTGGCCGCGATTGCGATGTATGTCTGCGCGCCAGCGAGCATCCGGAGTTCGACGCCTGGCGCTGGAACGATTACTGGAACCCGGTCGGCGCCGTGGTTGATTTCAAGCGCGAGGTCTATCGCCTGGCGCTGAGCGAGCTGCGCAATTACCTCGAAGGCGAGACCCCGCCGCGCAGCCGGCATCCATATTGTCAGGCCATGCGCATGCATGGCGGACACCCCTGAGGTCGCGCCGGCGCACCGCCCCTGCGACCTCCAAGCCAAAGGAAGCGTCAATGTCCGACACTTATTCCACCCTCCCCGCCATGCCCCTGCAGAAGGGCGCGACCTATCTCAAGCCCCGCCAGACCCTGCCCGAGCTGGTGCACCTGGATGACCCCGCCCTGACGGTGATGACCGACTTTGCCCTGGTCACTGCCCGTACCATTGCTCCGCTGGAGAACATCGAGGCCGCGCGCGCCCGCATGATCAATGCCGGCGTACGTCTGCTGGTGGTGGTCGATGAGCAGGAACATATCCTCGGCCTCATCACTGCCACCGATCTCACCGGCGAGAAGCCGATGCAGATCCAGCAAACCCAGGGCATTCGCCACAGCGACGTGCTGGTCAAGGACATCATGACCCCGCGCGAGAAACTCGACGTCATCTGCATGGACGACCTCAAGGGCGCCA
>CAZOZD010000207.1:0-1869 GCA_964584195.1 uncultured Burkholderiales bacterium | reverse complement strand
AGGCACGCAAGCTGGCCGAGGCTGTCTTCACCGGCAGCCCGGACCTCAAGGGCGCCAAGGTCGGCAACGTCGTCGCCACACTCATCGCCCAAGGGCGCCAGCATGCCCTGGTGGTCGAGCGTCAGGCCGACCGCAGCCAGATCCTGCGCGGCATGTTCTCCGCCTCGCAGATTGGCCGTCAGCTCGGCACGCCCATCCACACCCTGCCGGTGGCGCGCACCTTCGCCGAGATCGGCGCCCAGCTCAACTACTGAGGCGGGAGGCTGGCATGCGCACCCTCGGGCTGCGGGTCGGCGGACTGCTTGCCTTGCTGGGTCTGGCCGGGAACGTAATCGCCGAGCCCGTGTCGGGCAACCCCTGGATGCAGCACCCGCCGGCAAGCATGCGCATGCCACCGGTCTGGGTGCCGCCGCCTTATCCGGCGGGCGGTTTTCCATTCCTGTGGGTTCCGTTCCTGCCGCCTTCACCGCCGCCGGCCTGGGCGCCCCCGTCCCGTCCGGCCGAGCCGCAAGCCCCGGGTATGCCGGCGCAAACGCCGGAGCCACCCCTGCCTCCGCCCCCGGCGCCGCTGCCGGACGCATCCGCGCCGGCCGGGCGGTTGCTGGCGCTTGCTCAGGCCGATGCGGCGCGTTATGGCCAGGCCGGTCAGAAAGGGGGGCGGCCCTTGCCCGATGCGGCCAGGAAGTCTCTGGAAGAGGCCCGCGCGGCCATGGAAGCCAGGGATTTCATGCTTGCCATCGAGCATTCCCTGAGCGCGCTGGAAACCATGCGCGCACAAGCGCCGCAAGCCCCGGCACCGGTCCGCGCGACACCCCGGCGTCCCGCGGCCAGCAAGCCGCAGGACGGCACGAAGCCGGCGGCCAGCCCGGCGACCGGCAAGCGCAAGCTGTGCTGGAAAGGCGACCGCCTCGACGTATGCCCTTGACCCGTTCCGGGCGCTTGTCCGGGTCCCTTGCGGCGCCGGCTATAGTTGATTAAAATTATCAACAATTATCCCGTCCGGGGGCGCTTGAATTGCATGGCTTCACCGCAACCTGTCGCCCGCCGGCCTGATTCGACGGCCGCAGGCGGAGCGGGTAATCCCTTTCATGAATCACTGATTGCAGAGGTATGTGATGTCGGTCACCGAACAGCAGGTCCAGGCGGCGCTCAAGGCGCTGGTCGATCCCAATGCCCAGAAGGATTTCATCAGCAGCAAGTCGGCGCGCAACATCAAGATCGAGGGCGGCAAGGTCACGCTCGACGTGGTCCTGGGGTATCCCGCGAAAATGGTGCAGGACGAGATCCGCGCCATGGTCGAAGGCGCCATCCGTGCCCTGCCGGGCGTTGAATCGGTACACGCCAACGTGTCCTGGAAGATCGTCGCCCATAGCGTGCAGCGCGGCGTGAAGCTGATCCCCAACGTCAAGAACATCATCGCCGTGGCGTCCGGCAAGGGTGGCGTGGGCAAGTCCACGACCGCGGTCAACCTGGCCCTCGCGCTCGCCGCCGAGGGCGCCAGGGTAGGCATGCTCGACGCAGACATCTACGGCCCCTCGCAGCCGACCATGCTCGGCATCACCGGCCGGCCGGTGTCCGAGGACGGCGAATCGCTGGAGCCGATGATCGGTCATGGCATCCAGGCCATGTCCATCGGTTTCCTGATCGACGTCGATACCCCCATGGTCTGGCGCGGCCCCATGGTCACCCAGGCCCTGGAGCAGCTGCTCAACAACACGCGCTGGAAGGACATCGACTACCTGGTGGTGGACCTGCCTCCGGGTACCGGCGACATCCAGCTCACCCTGGCCCAGCGGGTGCCGGTCACGGGGGCCGTGATCGTCACCACGCCGCAGGACATCGCCCTGATCGACGCGCGCAAGGGCCTGA
>CAZOZD010000206.1:0-4185 GCA_964584195.1 uncultured Burkholderiales bacterium | reverse complement strand
CGGTGCGGGGTGCGCTGCGGCCGGGCGGACGGCTGGTGCTGTCGGGCATCCTGGCCAGTCAGGCGGATGATCTGATCGATCTGTACGCCAGCGATTTCGATCTGGGGCGCTGGGACGAGGACGAAGGCTGGGTCTGCCTCGCCGGCTGGCGGCGCTGACCGGGCGGGCACGGCATGCTGACCACCTGCCCGGAGTGCCAGACCACCTTCAGGGTTGCCCAGACCCAGCTCGATGCCCGCCGTGGGCTGTTGCGCTGCGGGCGTTGTGGCGCGGTGTTCAATGGTTTTGACAGTCTGTTGCCGGAGTTGCGGGTGCCGCCGGCGGAGCCTGTCGCGCGGGCGTCCGGCGCCGACGCGCCGCCCTTGGTTGTGCCGCCGCTGCCGTCCACCCGGCCCACGCCCCAGGGCGCACCGGTCAGCCGTCCCGACCGGGGCGACTCCGGGCCGCCCATACTGTCCCTGGACCCGCCCGAGGAGGCGTACGCCGCGATTCAGGGGCAGGATCGGGCTGTGGCCGATGCCCGCCAGTTGCCAGCCCGGCCGGCCGGGGCGGAAGTGCCGTCAAGACCCGTCGCGCCGGCACGGGGCGAGAGTGAGGCCATCTTGCTGTCCGAGTTACCCGGTCGGGGCACCGCAGGCTCAGCCTGGCGCGGACTGGGTCTGGGGCTGGTCGGCCTGCTGCTGGCCTTGTTGCTGCCGCTGCAGCTGGTCTACTTCATGCGTGCCGAGATCGTCGCCTGGCAGCCGGAGTTGCGGCCCTGGTTCAGTCAGGCATGCCGCCGGCTGGGGTGCGAGCTGCCCCTCGCGCGCCAGGTCGATGCGCTGCGGGTGGAGGCGTCCTCCCTGGAGATCGATGCGGAACAGGCAGCGCATGCCCGCCTGCGCGTCACCTTCAGTAATCGCGCCCGCGTCATGCAAGCCTGGCCGCATTTCCTGCTCAAGCTTACCGACACCGCCGGGCAGCCACTCGCCCAGCGCGCATTCGCCTCCGCCGACTACCTGCCTCCCGATCGCCGCGGCACGCCAGGAATGCCCGCCATGAGCGAGCTCGAATTCCAGCTCGACCTGCACCTCGGTACCCTGGTGGCCGCCGGCTATGAAGTCAGGCCGCATTATCCCTGATGTGTTGCGCCGGTCGAGAGTCGCTTGAATATCGCGGCGGAGACGGGATATAATCGCGCCCTTTTCAGAAATTCACCGGATCCATTGAAGGAGTTGCCCCATGGCAAACACCGCCCAGGCTAAGAAGCGCGCCCGTCAGAACGCCAAGCAGCGCCTGCACAACATGGCCCAGCGTTCGGCCTATCGTACCGCCGTGAAGAAGGTGCGCAAGGCCGTTGAGGCTGGCGACAAGGTCGCTGCCCAAAGCATTTTCCAGGAGTGCGTCAGCACCATGGACCGCCTGGCCGACAAGCGTGTGGTGCATAAGAACAAGGCGGCCCGTCAGAAGAGTCGTCTGTCTGCCGCCATCAAGGCCATGGCCTGAATCTGGCGTCGTTGCGGCCCGCTCAGGGCTCGCGCCGCGGCCGGGAGCGGCCTTCGGTGACCTCGAGGTCGTTTTCTCTGGCGAAGGCGAGCAGGAAGCGGTAGATGTCTGGGGCCTGCGATTCAAGTTCGCGGCGGACCACCACGCAACGCAGGCCGGCCCGGTAGACGGGTTGGACGCAGCTAGCGTAGTGCATGCGGTGATCAGTGCCCATGCTTGAAAAAGTCCCGGCAAGGCGCTCTGCCCAGTCGCTGGGGCGAAAGGTCTTGCCGGCGCGGGTGATTCCCTTGATGACGATCTCCGGCGATTCGTTGGCTTGCATGGTCCAACCCTGAAACACGATGCTCTGTCTTCTATAGTACAGGCGCGCCGGTTTGCCGGGGCGCTTTTTGTGCGGAGTCCTGCATGAATCTCGATCGTGTCTCCTCCGGTTGTGATATCCCCAACGATTTCAACGTCATCGTTGAGATTCCGGCGCATGGCGAGCCGATCAAGTACGAGGTCGACAAGGCCACCGGCGCCATGTTCGTCGACCGCTTCATGGCTACGGCCATGCATTACCCCTGCAACTATGGCTATGTCCCGCATACCCTGTCGGAGGATGGCGATCCGGTCGATGTGCTGGTGATTACGCCCATTCCCTTGCTGACTGGCGTGGTGGTGCGCTGCCGTCCGGTCGGCATGCTGAAGATGGAGGACGAGGCGGGCGAGGATGCCAAGCTGCTCGCCGTGCCCATCGACCGGCTTACCAATCTGTATCGTGACATCGAGTCGCCCCGCGACCTGCCGGAATCGGTGCTCAGTCAGATCAGTCACTTCTTTGCTCACTACAAGGATCTGGAGGCGGGCAAGTGGGTCAAGGTCAAGGGCTGGGTCGGTGCCGAGGAGGCCAAGGCGGAGATCCTGGCCGGTGTGCGGCGTTACAACGAGGCGACCGAGAAACCCATGTTCTAGTGATGGGTGACGGGTGGCGCGTGACGGGGTCCGTCGCGGGTGTTGCACTCCGTCACTCCGTCACTCCGTCACTGAAGTGAAGATCTGCATCGTTTCCGATTCCCATGACAACCGTCGCCTGCTCGAACAGGCGGTGGCCGATGCGCGCACGCGTGGTGCCGAGGCCGTGCTGCACTGCGGTGATGTGGTGGCGCCCACCACCCTGCGGGTATTGAAGAAATTCGAGCTGCCAGTGCATGTGATTCACGGCAACAACACCGGTGACATGCATGCCATGCATCAATTGGCGCACGAGGCCGACAGCCCTATCCGCTACCACGGCCAGGATGCGGCGATCCACCTCGCTGGCCGCGTCCTGTTCATGGTGCACTATCCTCATTACGCTGCGGCCATGGCCCTGACCGGAGACTACGACATCGTATGTTGCGGCCATGATCATCGCGCCGATGTGCGTCCGGTCGGAACGATACGCGGCGGAGTCGCCTGGCTCGTCAACCCGGGCACGGTGGGAGGGGTGGGCAAGCCGCCCACCTACATCCTTGCCGATCTGGACCAGCTCCGCTTCGACATCATCGATGTTCCGGTCCAGCCTGGGGAGTCCTGCAATGCCCGCCCGGCCAGCGTGCATGTCGAGCCGGCTCGCTGAGGGGGTGGCCCCGCCACGCGCCGCTTCAATTTAGTCCGTCTATTCGCGCATAAGAACTTTCGATTGCGGCGGGGCGCAGTGGCCCGGCCTTTGCGGGTATCATTCAGGACTATTTTTGCAGACCTTCCTGTCTGTGTTGGCTTCACCCGGTCGCCAGCCGGGTATGGAACGAAACGGAGGCGATTCATGACGTCTGTTGTGGCGACAAACCAGACCATTCTGGTCGTGGGCGGCGGCATCTCCGGGATGACTGCGGCACTGGAGGCCGCGGAAACCGGTAAGCAGGTCGTTCTGGTGGAGAAGAATCCCTATCTGGGGGGGCGTACCGTGCAGTTGTACCGGTACTTCCCCAAGATGTGCCATCCCACCTGCGGCCTGGAAATCAACCTGCGCCGGCTCAAGGCCAATCCGCGCATCCAGGTGCTGACCCTGGCCGAAGTCACCGGCATTGCCGGCGGCAAGGGGAACTACAGCGTCAGCGTGAAACTGTCGCCCAGGTTCGTGAACGAAAACTGCACGGCCTGCGGCGAGTGCGGGAAGGTTGCGGCCACCGAGATCTCCGATGCGTTCAACTACAACCTGGGTAAGACCAAGGCCGCGTACCTGCCCACCGCCATGGCCTATCCGCAGCGCTACGTGATCGACCCGTCCGTGGTCGGTGCGCCCGAGGGTGAGGCGATCAAGGCCGCCTGCAAGTACGGCGCCGTCGATCTTGGCATGAAGGAAGAAGTGGTTACGCTCAACGCCGGTGCCATCGTATGGGCCACCGGCTGGCAGCCCTATGATGCCCGCCAGATCACGCCCTACCGCTACGGCGAATTCAAGAACGTCATCACCAACGTCGAGTTCGAACGTCTGGCCGATCCGCACGGCCCTACCGGCGGCCGTATCCTGCGCCCCTCCGATGGCAAGGAGGCGAAAAACATCGCCTTCATCCAGTGCGCCGGTTCGCGTGACGAGAACCACTTGCGCCACTGTTCCCGTTTCTGCTGCATGGGCTCGCTCAAGCAGACCCGCTATGTGCAGGAAAAGTATGGTGACGAGGGCAAGTCCACCATCTACTACATCGACATCCGCGCCATCGACCGCTTCGAGGATTT
>CAZOZD010000205.1:0-4210 GCA_964584195.1 uncultured Burkholderiales bacterium | reverse complement strand
TGGCTTCGGCCAGTACCCAGCCGCCCAGTTCGACGATGAGATCGGATTCCTCCGCCAGCGGTACAAACACGCTCGGCGGCAGCAGCCCGCGTTGCGGGTGTTGCCAGCGCACCAGGGCCTCGGCGCCGACCAGACGCCCGTCGGGGCCGACCTGGGGTTGCAGGAACAGGCGCAGCTCATCGCTGGCGATGGCCTGGCGCAGTTCGTTCTCGATCCGGTAGCGTTGTGCCGCCGTTTCGCCCATCCCGGTCTCGAAAAACGCGGTCTGGTTGCCACCCGCCGCCTTGGCCCGGCGCAGGGCGGTGTCGGCGCGGGCGAGCACGGCGTCGGGGCTGTCGTCGTGGACCTCGGGGAAGTGGGTCACCCCCAGGCTGATGCTGATGTTGAATTCCTCGCCATGGATCTGGAAGGGAGCCTTGAGCCGGCCGTGCAGGCGCTCGGTCGTGGTCATGAGGCGATGGCCGAGGCCCGTGTCGCCTGAGTCGATGTCCGACAGCAGGATGGCGAACTCGTCGGCGGCCAGGCGTGCGACGCTGTCGCCCTCGCGAAGCAGTTCCGCCAGCCGGGCTCCCACGGCCTTGAGCAGCGCATCGCCGGTATCGCTGCCGCGGGCGTTGTTGATGACCTTGAAGCGGTCGATGTTGAGCAGCATCAGTGCGTCCCGGTGGCGGACACGGCGGCCCTGGGCCAGGCTCTGGCCGAGCCGGTCCATGAGCAGGCTGCGGTTGGGAAGGCCGGTGAGTGCGTCGAAGAATGCGAGATGGTGGATGCGCGCCTCGCTTTCCTTGCGTGCGCTGATGTCGTTGAACACTACCACGCTGCCTCTCGGCTGACCGTTTTCGAGCAATGGCGTGATCACGTATTCGGCCGGGAAGCGGCGGCCGTCGCGGCGACTGAGGGTGGCTTCGCCACGGCGTGACCGGGGTTCGAAAATTGACGCGCGCAGGCCATCGTCGCCTTCTCCGACGCTGTCGTGCAGCAACTGGCCGATGTCCTGACCCAGGCAGTCTGCTTCCTTGCAAGCCAGCAGCTCCAGTGCCTTGGGGTTGATGAAGGTGCAACGGGCGTCCAGGTCACAGCCCAGTACGCCTTCTCCCAGCGCGCTGAACAGGGCCTTCTGGCGGGCATCGCTGCGGGTGACGCGATTGCGTTCGGCGATCAGGCGACGGTTGAGCAGGTACAGGGTGAGCATGCCGAGGCCGAGTATCAGGATGGCGATCATGGCACCCGCAGTCAGGCGGGGCTGGAAACGTTCCCATACGTCATCGAAGGTGAATTCGGGTGCAGCATCGAAGGGCGGCAGGCGCAACTGGCGCAGCAGCTCGTCGATGCTGCGATAGTCGCCGGGGATGGTGAAGCCGGCGATGTTCATCCGTTGCGCCAGTTCGCCTTCGGGCGGGATGGAGAGCAGGGCTGCGGCGACGCGGCGGGCCAGGTCGGGGTCGACGTGGGGCATGGCGGCAAATGGCCATTCCGGATACAGACGCGTGCTGACCAGAAACGGAAAACCGGGCTGCCACTGCGCCGCAAGAAGCTTGATCCGGCGGGCATCGAGACGGCCCTGGGCGGCCATCGCCTCGATCATCCCGGTGCGCACGAAGCCGGCGTCGGCACGGCCATCGAGCACCGCGGCGACGACGTTGTCCTGGGGGGGCCCGGTTTCCAGCAGGCGGGCATCCTCCGGCAGGCGGACTCCGGCCTGGAGCAGTTCGAAGGCCTGCATCTGGTAAGCGCCCAGGGCATTCCTGGCCACCGCGGCGAGTGTCTTGCCGCGCAGATCGGACAGGCGGGTGAGATCATCACGCTCGGCGCGGGTGAAGATCACGCCGCCGAACTGGCTGACCGCGAACTCGCCCTCCTTGTTGACCAGGGAGGCCAGCGGCGAGGACAGGCGATTGCGGTAGGTGAGCAGGACGTAGTGTCCCGGCTGGGTGAATACGAAGTCGATCTCGCCACGCGCGGCGTCCGCCTCCATCTCCTCCATGTGCTGAACAACCAGTTCGAAGCGAGTGTCCGGAAGTTTACGGTTAAGGTAATCGACCAGCAGTTGCCAGCGTGCCTCGGTCTCGGGCTTGGGCCGGAAGGCCAGTACCGATAGCCGGGCGGGCTTCCCGGCGGTGTCCGTTCCGGTCGGCACGGGCGCGGCGGACGTGGCCAGTGCCGCCAGGCCGGCCAGGAGACCGGCGCACAGTGCGACGTACAGGCGCGCACCCGGCATGGCGAAAAGGGTGGCCGGCCAGGCGTGCGGATTGGCCGGGCGGAATGAAGGGGCAGGCATTCGCGACGTCGCTGCTCAGTGGGCGGCGCGCTGCGCGGCGCCATTCTTGCGTTCACGCTTGGCGGCGTACATGCATGCATCGGCGGCGTGCAGCAGTGCGTCCATGGCCTCGCCGTCGTCCGGGAACACGGCATGACCAACGCTGCAACCGGGCTGGATATCGTGGCCATCGATGTGCGCCGGCTGATGGATTGCGGCGATGATGTCTTCCTTGATCCGGTCGATCAGGCCGATCTCGCCGATGCCGAGCAGGACCACCGCGAATTCGTCGCCACCCAGGCGGGCGACGGTGTCGGTGGCGCGCACGTTCTTCAGGATGCGGCCGGTGACGACTTGCAGCAATGCATCGCCGACGGCATGTCCATAGCGGTCGTTGACCGGCTTGAAGTCGTCCAGATCGATATACAGCACCGCCGCCTTCAGCTTTTCCTCGCGCGCATGCACCACCGCCTGTTGCAGGCGGCGATAGAACAGGGTGCGGTTGGCAAGTCCCGTGAGCGCATCATGGGTGGCTTCGTGCTCCAGTTCGATGCCCGCCTCTTCCAGGGCGCGCAGCTGGGCATCGATGGTGAGCGCGTGCAGGCGCAACTGGCGGATGGCGATGACGGCGATGCCGATCGCCAGGATGATCAGCACACCGCTCAGCACCAGGCTGAGACCGATGGCCTCGTTGGTGGCATCGTGGGTGCGGGTAAGCGAATCGCGGTTGATGCGGCCCTCGTACTGGCGCAACTGGTTGATCAGGCCGATGAACTGACGGTTGAGGGGACGCAGATCAGTGGCCAGGAAATGTTGCGCTTCGGTCAGCCTGCCCTGGCTGGCGAGATTGCTGATGTCGTCGTGCAGGACCGTGATCCGCTGGATCAGTCCATCCTGCTGCTCGAAATTTTCCCGCTCGAAGTCATCCAGAGGCAGGGCGCGCAGCTCGTTGCGCAGCTTGCCCACCTGATAGCCGGCGCTGATGAAGAGCTGGAAATGTTCGTCGCGCGCGAATGCATCCTCGGTCACCGCTTGGTACACCAGCGCGTCGTGGCGCTGATGCGAAGCCTCGATCAGCTCGCTCGCCAGCTGGATCTTGAGGTTGCGCAGCTCGACGATGTCGCGCATGCTGTCCTCCAGCTCGCTCATGTGCAGCACTGCATTGCCGGTGAGCAGGATCATCAGCGCGATGAGCACGACGAAACCCGCCGCCAGGCGGCGGTGCAGGTTGCGATGCAGCTGTCGGCAATCGGTCTGTTCGGCGAGTGAGCGTGGAATGGGCACGGTTCGGAAATCGCAGCTACGGTTTGAAATTCAGTAATCGCTTAAATTCGAAGTATCTAAATATATGTTATTCAAGCAAAAAGCGGAGATTTGAATCATGAAGCCGATTATTGACCGGCCTGTAACCACATTGCAATCCTTCCATGTCGTGGTGCCTGCCCGCCACGCATCCACCCGCTTGCCGGCCAAGCCGCTCGCCGACATCGCCGGCCAGCCCATGATCGCGCGGGTGCTGGCGCGTGCCGCGGCGAGCGGAGCGGCCGAGGTGTGGGCGGCCGTGGACCATCCCGAGGTGGAAGCGGCGGTGACCGCGCATGGCCATCGCGCCCTGATGACCTCGCCCGACTGTGCCTCCGGCACCGATCGCCTCGCCGAGGTGGCCGAGCGTCTGGGCTGGCCGGACGACGCGGTGGTGGTCAATGTCCAGGGCGACGAGCCGCTCATCGACCCGGCCCTGATCCGGCGCACCGCCGCGCTGCTGCACCAGCGTCCGGCAGCAGCGATGGCCACCGTATGCCATCCCCTGCATGCCGCCGAGGAAGTGTTCAACCCCAATGTGGTGAAGGTGGTGCTCGATCGCGACGGGCATGCGCTCTACTTTTCCCGCGCCCCCATCCCCTGGGCCCGGGACGCCTACCCTTCCCCCTTCGCCCCTCCCCCTTCTCTCCC
>CAZOZD010000204.1:0-4210 GCA_964584195.1 uncultured Burkholderiales bacterium | reverse complement strand
CATCGCCGAGGGCACGCCGGAGCAGATCGCGAGGAACAAGGCGAGCCACACGGGGAAGTATTTGAAGCCGGTGTTGAAGGGGCGATAGCGACTGCCTGGGGCCCGAGGAAATCAATCTCCCGCCCACGTTACGGTTTCAGTGCCCACCCGACAGGGCTACCGGCAAGGGTGTACGCATCCCTTCCGAATAGAACCAAGCCTTGAACTTGGCCATTTGCTTGATGCGATCCGCGTAGAGCGTCACCTTGTCCGAGGGAGCGAAAATCTTCGCCATCAGCTTGGCGTCGGATTCGTTCACCCGCAAAGCAAGGTAGTTGGCCACGGCGGTAAACAGCGAAGAATCGAAATCCTTCGCCTCTTGTGAGGCAACCACGAATGAGAGTCCGTACTTGCGGCATTCCTTGGCCATGGTCGGAATCAGCTTCAAGCGCGCCGCGCGGTGGGCCTCGTCGAAGATCACGGCGTGGGTGATGCGGCTCTGCGTCCCGCGCCGGAACATGGATTGATAGAGGTGGTGCAATACGAAGGTGGAAAACGCCCGCTGCAGCACTTCGTTTTGTGAACTATGGATTTGCACCAATGCCGGTGTTGTGCTGTCCAGCAGGCTCGGTGCGCCGGTGGTGGCCTCGAACAACCCGTAATCCGCCAGTTCCGCCAGCCTGGTCATCAGGCCCTTGTCTGGCTTGGGGTCGGCCTTGAGCAGGTCGTAGAACGCGGCGAAGGGAGGAAGTTCGCCCCTTGTGCCCGGGGACCAGCCCCGGTCGGCATAACTTTGCTTGATCGCCTCGCGCAGCCTGCCCAACTGCACATCCCCAAGGTCGGGAAAAATGGCCGCGAAGTTGTCGCGAAGCAAGGTGACGTTGTCCATATAGGCGAGCGGCGCATCGCTCACCACCTGCAAGGGGTTGAAGCCGAGGCCGGCATAACTCACGGTGCGCAACCTATCGCCCCAAAGGGCGCCCAGCTTCTCGTCAATGTCCTGGTGATAGGAAAAAACGATGGGGGCGATGCCGGCGTCCATCAATTGCCGGCAAAGCTGGATCAGGCAGGTGGTCTTGCCCATCCCCGGCAAGCCGACGATCAACAGATGCGGATTACCCTGAATGCTCACTCGCCAGCGTACCGGCTCCTCGCCGCCGTCGCGCGAACCAAGCAGAAGTTCGATGGCGCCCGATGCGGTCCCGCCCGCATCATCAACAGGTTCGGGCGATGTGGGTTGCGCCGCGGATACCTGATCATCGGCCCGCATCTGGGTCAATGCCTGTAGCGTCGCCACGACCGAGGGCACAGGAGTCTGATGGGCTTCGCTTCGCTCAACCCATCCTGCCGGCTTGCTCTCCGGCAACCGCACCGGCCCGAACAGCCAGATGTCTTCACCGATCCTGGCCGGCTCCGCCCCACCATATTCCGGGCAGAACACAAATCCCACCTTGGACCGTTCCTGTTCCAGCAAAGTCGGCAACCCGTAACTGGTGCCCTCGCGCGCCAGCTTCGCCAGCTCCTTCTCGATACGCTCGAAGGCATCGATCGTCAGCGTGTGGCGCCGCCCCTTGCGCGCATAGAAGCGCAACACCCGCGCCAGACGGGCGCGCTGCACGGTTTTTTCCAGCGGCGCGGTATCCGGTCCGAACAGTTTTTCCCAGCGCTGGCAGGAGGCGTCGAGCTGGGCGGAAATAATCTCAAGCAGATCAAGGGCGCGGGCAGTCTTGAGGTAACGGCGAAACTTCACTTCCACGAAGCTGAACTTCAAGCCACCACGCCGACCCGCCGTCACATACAGCAGATCGGCGCGCTGGCCGCTTTCGTCCTTGTCCTTGCCCTCACCTACCGCTCGGAACAATTCCGGCACATCGTCGAGGGGTACGAAGAAACCTTCCTTGAGGGACAGCCAGGGTGTCCCCTCATCGCCACCCACGGCGCAGTGGCTTTGCGTCAAGGCCAGCGCCACCATTTCCTGCGCCACCGTGCCGGATTGGGTCAGGCGCAAGGCGAGGCGGCCGCTCACCGCCTTCAGCGCATCCAGCAGAAATGCGCAGTTGCGTGGGCTGACCGACAAGCCCATTTCCCCCAGCGCGGTGTCCAGCAAGCGCTCGATCTCGTCGAGCGAGCTGGTGGAAGTAATGAGTTGCAGAAAGCCCAGGTCGTCGCGTTCGGGCACGCAGTCGATCAGATAGGCCTCGTACAAACTCGGCAGATCGCGCGGGGAATCGAAATATTCGACGCCGGCATGGCGATCCACCGTCACCACCCAATCGCACAGGCGATGCAGGCTCGCCAGCATTTCGCCACGATCGGGTGAGACTTCGGTGATCAGCACCGGCCAGTCGTTCTCACCTGCACCCATGCGCTTGGCGACGCAACGCAACAGGGCGGAATGCGCCCTCACAAGGCGCTCGGAAAAACCGCGCCCGACCGGATGTTTCTCGCCTTCTGGCGCGGTCGGGATGGACGACACCCACCGTGGCACCGGCATGGCCTCGAAACGACGTTCCGGCGTCAGGGCCAAACCATGCACCTCCAGCGCAGCATCGGGGACGCTGGCCTTCGGCACACATTCCAGGCGGGTGGCGAAGATGTCGAAGGCCAGGGCCAGATGCGCGGAAGTCGACGGGATTTCGCTATCACGCCTTGCCCAGGCCAGGCGCGGCAGGCTCACACCACCGGGGCGGGTGACACTGTCCAGCAGCCAGCGATCCTCCTCCGGCACCGCGCCGGCGCCACTGCGCCGCCGCTCGGCGGTCGCCGAGAGAAAGCGCCCCACCATGCTCTTGCGGCCGTTTGCCGGGTAAAGATCGAGCACGAAAGCCCGTTTGGTATTGCCATCTCGCGCATCCCCTTCCTCGTCCACCTCGGATGCTTCCACACCGCGCAAGGCGCAACCCAGGGCACGCGCGGCGGGCATGGCATCCCCTGGACGCAGGGCATGTACATGGACGCGCCGGGTCTCTGGATGCAAGACGAGATAACGCGCGACTTCCTCCCCCAGCAGTTCGGATGCACTCTTGCCCACCGAAGGCGCCAGCAGCTCCTCTCCCTTGGCATCGCCGTCCCCCAGCAGGCGCGAGAGCAAGGCCACGGTGGCCTTGGGTTCGGCATCGTCGGTAGCGGTCAGCGCCACGGTATGAAAGCCCAGGCTGTCGGCGAAAACGAAGGCCTCACCCTCTTTGAAGCCAGGCAGCATGGCCGGGTAATGGGCGCCGATCAGCGACCCCAGCAGTTTGGCTACTTTGGTCGGTGGCGCGTCTTCTTCATAGCGATGGCGCCATACCAGCATGTCGAAGCCCTGTTGCCAGGCCACCCGCAAAGGATGGGTCGGCAACACGATGAGGCCGATGCGCTGGCCGTTCACGCCCACCACCTCCAGGGTGTGGATCAGGGTGGCGTGGGCGGGGGCGGTCTCCCACCAGGCGGTGGCGGCATTGACGTAGTCGTTGAAGACCGGACGGTCGGTGTAAAGCACCGCCAGTGGCCCCAGGCTCGAACGCAGCAACCAGTTGCAGAAATCCCGCGAAGCCTTCACGAACCGCTCCCCCGCCTTGTCACTGGCCGGGCCAAAGGGAATGAACACGGGTTTGCCATCCGGCGAGCCATCCGCCCGTACCTTCAACTGCCAGCGACCCGGATCACCCTGATGCACTGCCCAGTCAGCGGCCAGATCGAGCAACAGATTCGGGCACAGCACGCGCGCCGCCTTGCCATCCACGCGGCAGGCGATATATCCCTTGGCATCCCGGCTGAAGGCTTGTTTGTCGCCGGGGTTGTCGGCCAGCCGGTCGAAATGCTCTCGCACTTTCGCCACCTGGATGGCGGCCAGGGCCAAGGTGGGATAGACGCTACCGGCACTGGTTTTGGTTGGCGTATCGGTTTCACCAAAGCAGAGGATGAAATCCTCGCTCAACGCTCGGAACGGGCTTGCTTCGTTCTCGCCTTCCAGCATGGAGTCAGCCGTCAGCGCCCGAATCACCACCTCCGCTTCGAAGCGCGCGCTTTCCTCCAGATCGCCAAAATCATCCTGGGTGAATACGCATTTCTGCGGTCCTTTCGCGGCATGGCTGATGGTTTTTTCCGCCAATGCGTCACCCCCGGCGCGGATTTCCACCATGTAATCCACCGCACCCTTCGCCAGGGCGACGGGCTCCGTCTCCCAGCGCACTTCCAGGCGCACCCGCTGTTGCGGGTTGTCCGTCAACGCCAACTTGAACACCAGTCG
>CAZOZD010000203.1:0-4215 GCA_964584195.1 uncultured Burkholderiales bacterium | reverse complement strand
ACCCAGGGTGAGCGCCTTGAAGTGTTTGAGATCCTCGGGCAGATGCCAGGGCAGGCGGTTTTCGATGCCGATCACCCGGTTTTTCGCCATCGCGGCGAGGATCGATACCCTTCTCGCCATCGCATCGGGTTTCATCATCCTGAAAACCTCAGTTGAAACGCCAAAACATGGCGGAAACCCAAGCCAGGCCTTGCCTGGCACCCTCACCCTGCCCTATCCCAATGGGTTGATTATTGCCTCTCCCTTCGGGAGAGGCCGACGCGAAGCGGCGGGTGAGGGTGAATGAGCGCGAAGCGCTCGTTCCAACTGCGGAATTTAGGATCATACGGCCACCGGCGCGCGGATGGCGGGATGCGGGTCATACCCTTCCAGGGTGAAATCCTCGTAGCGGAACGCGAACAGGTCGTGCACCTCGGGATTGATCCGCATCCTCGGCAAGGGCCGGGGCTCGCGCCCAAGTTGCAGGTTCACCTGGTCGAGGTGATTGAGGTAGATGTGCGCATCGCCCAGGGTGTGGATGAACTCGCCCGGTTCGAGATCGGTGACCTGCGCCAGCATCAGGGTCAACAAGGCGTAACTGGCGATGTTGAACGGCACGCCAAGGAAGATGTCGGCACTGCGCTGATAGAGCTGGCAGGAGAGTTTCCCTTCCGCCACATAGAACTGGAACAGCGCGTGGCAGGGCGGCAGCTTCATGTTTTCCAGCTCGCCCACGTTCCAGGCCGAAACGAGGATACGGCGCGAGTCCGGGTTGTGGCGCAGGGCATCGATCACCGCGCCAATCTGGTCGATATGGCGACCGTCGGCTGTCGGCCAGGAACGCCACTGGTAGCCGTAGATCGGCCCCAGATCGCCGTTTTCATCGGCCCATTCGTCCCAGATGGTGACGCCGTTCTCATGCAGGTAGGCCAGGTTGGTGTCACCACGCAAAAACCAGAGCAGCTCGTGGATGACCGACTTCAGATGCACCTTCTTGGTGGTCAGCAGGGGGAAGCCTTCGGACAGGTCGAAGCGCATCTGGTACCCGAACACGGAGATCGTGCCGGTGCCGGTGCGGTCGGACTTTCGTACCCCGTGCGCGAGCACGTGGCGGAGCAGGTCGTGGTATTGACGCATGCGGAATTCCTTTGCGGGTTGTTCAGTGGATCATTGCCCGGCATCGAGCTGGGCGACGATGTCGGCCAGCAGTTTGCGGCCGCGTTCGCCCATGCCCCGGCTGAGGATGTCCAGATCGCGCTCGCCGTCGACCAGCCGGCGCATGACGCCGCCCAGGCGGGCCATGTCGCCACCGGCCTTGAGCATCTGCTCGGCCATGTTCGCCAGCGCGGCGAAGGCCTGTACATCGCCCCGCCCCGCCGCCGCGATCATCGCCGCCAGCCCCGGCGCCGCCGCCCCCGCATCGGGCGGCGCGGCCAGCGCCGGCAGGGTGTCCGGATTGTCGATGCCGGCGAGCACCGCCTCGGCGATCACCCGGTCCTGCGCATCCAGGCCTAGCAGCAGTTCACGACCGCGCTCGCCCTCGACGATGCGGCGCAACACAGCCACCAGCGCACCCCAGCCATGCCGGGTCGCCTCGTCCAGCATGGGCCACAGCTGCGGCAACAATGCGCGGTTGCGCACCGCCTCGACCACGGCGCGGATGAATGGGGCATGCACGCTCAATACCTGGCGCGCCGCCGGGGACAATTCAGCCATTCGGCCCTCCTTCTCCGGCCACCGCCGCGAAGGGCTGCCATGCGCCATCGCGCAGCACCTGCAAGGGCCGGTAGCTGGCCTTGTAGGCCATTTTCGGACTGGCGGCGATCCAGTAGCCGAGATACAGGTAATCGAGACCCAGCGTCCGGGCCAGCTCGACCTGGGTCAACACGTTGAACACCCCGAGGCTGCGCCGGGACAGATCGGGTTCGTAAAATGCATACACGGCCGAAAGTCCATCGAGCAGGCGATCGACCAGACTCACCATCACCGTCTCGCCGGCCAGACTGAACTCGATCAGCACGCTGTCCACCGGGCTGGCGAGCAGGAAAGCGCGGTATTGCTCGCGGTCGTCGCTGTCCATGCCCCCCCCCGCATGCCGGGCGGCCTGGTAGCGACGATAGAGTGCATAGTGCGATTCGCTGAATTCCAGCGGTCGCGGCGTCGATACCAGATCGGTGTTGCCGCGCCAGCAGCGGCGCTGGCTGCGGTTGGGACAGAACTGCGCCACTTCGATGCGGGCAGGGACACAATCGGTGCATGCATCGCAGCGTGGCCGGTACACGTACTGGCCGCTGCGGCGAAAACCGGCCGCAGCCAGCTCGCTGAACAGAGCGGTGTCGATGACCGGCGGCGGTGCCACCACCTGTGAACGCGCCTGCCGATCAGGCAGGTAGCTGCATGCGTAAGGCGCGGTGAGATAGAAGCGCAGACGCTGGATCGGCAGCTCGTTGAGCCGGGTCACGCCACTGCCTCCACCGACCGGATGGCCACGGCCAGGGCGGCAGCACAGATCATGGCTTGAAACGGGCGCCGGACTGGTTGAGCAGATAGACCACCGCGGCCTCCACTTCACGGTCACTGAGATCGGGATTGCCACCGCGCGGCGGCATCTTGCGGATGCCACGGATGGCCATGCGGACCTGCATGCGCCGCCCCTCGGCGATACGCGCCTTCCAAGCCTTGCGATCGCCGATCCTGGGCGCACCGACCTCGCCGGTGTCGTGACAGGATGCGCAATTGGCGCGATAGATGCTCTCGCCCGGGGAAACGGACGCCTCCTCCCCGGCCAGGGCGGGAAGCGCACCCAGCCCCAGGGCCAGCGCGATGAATACGGAACGGATCATGACACCTCATTGAATCAGGAATACGGCGAGGGCGATAGTCTGCCGTCCACGACCGATCCAGGCAACCGTACCCGGGCCCCCTCCTTCATGCCCGCTTTCGACTGTGGGAAATCCGGCTCAAACCTCCGGCCGCACCCGTGCCGCGGCTTCGCGCGCCCGGGCGCGGGCCTCGTCGATGTCGCGGCCTTCGGCCAGGGCGACGCCCATGCGGCGGCGGGGGTAGGCGAGCGGCTTGCCGAACAGGCGGATCTCGCTGCCCGGCACGGCGAGCGCCGCGTCCACCCCGACATAGCGGATTGCGCGGCCTTCGACTCCGGCGTAGATCACCGCCGATGCACCGGGGTTGCGCAGCGTGGTGTCGACCGGCAGGCCAAGAATGGCGCGGGCGTGCAGGTCAAATTCGCTCTGGCGCTGGCTGATCAGGGTGACCAGCCCGGTGTCGTGCGGACGCGGGCTCACCTCGGAAAACCAGACCGTATCGCCGCGCACGAAGCATTCGACGCCAAACAGGCCAAGCCCGCCCAATGCATCGGTCACCTTGCGGGCCATGCCGCGCGCCTGTTCCAGGGCCGTGTCCGACATGGGCTGCGGTTGCCAGCTCTCGACATAATCGCCCTGCACCTGGCGATGGCCGATCGGCGCGCAAAAATGGGTTTCGATGCCGCCCTCGGCGCTGCGGGCACGCACCGTGAGCAGGGTGATCTCGTAGTCGAACTCGATGAAGCCCTCGACGATGACCCGCGCGCCCTTCACCCGGGCACCGGCGTTGGCGTATTCCCAGGCGGCGCGCAGGTTGGGGCTGCCCTTGACCAGGCTCTGGCCCTTGCCGGAGGAGGACATCACCGGTTTGACCACGCATGGATAGCCGATGCCGCCCGCCCCCTCGACCGCCTGGCGCAGGGCCTCCAGGCTGTCGGCGAATGCGTAGGGCGAGGTGGGCAGGCCCAGGGTCTCGGCGGCCAGACGACGGATGCCCTCGCGGTTCATGGTCAGTTGCGCTGCGCGCGCGGTGGGGATGACGCGGCAGACCCCCGCCGCTTCCAGCTCGACCAGTGCATCGGTGGCGATGGCCTCGATCTCCGGCACCACCAGATCCGGTTTCTCGCTCTCGATCAAGCGCGAGAGCACGTTGCCATCGCTCATGTCGATGGTATGGGCGTGATGGGCCACCTGCTGGCCGGGGGCGGCGTCGTAGCGGTCCACGGCGGTGACCTCCACGCCCAGCCTTTGCAGAGCGAGGATGACTTCCTTGCCGAGCTCACCTGCACCGAGCAGCATGACCCGGGTGGCGGAAGGCGACAACGGGGTTCCGATATGCATGAACGATTCTCTTCGTTTAACCCAGATTATCCATTAGCCATTCTGCAGCCCATGGATGACGGGCGGAGCCGAG
>CAZOZD010000202.1:0-4236 GCA_964584195.1 uncultured Burkholderiales bacterium | reverse complement strand
ATCACCTCTACCCCGCCTATGTCGCATTCATCGGCGTGGCCATCGCCCTGCCCCTGATCCGGCCCAAGCCGGAAGAGCTGTTCGGCCAGGTGGAATGGTCGGTACTGATGTTCTTCGCCGGCCTGTTCGTCATCGTGGGCGGCCTGGAAACCTCGGGGCTCCTGGCCTGGATCGGCGGCCACCTCGCCGAACTGGCGCAAGACCCCGAACGGCTGCTCATCACCTGCCTCGCCCTGCTCTGGATCGCCGCCCTGATCAGCGCCGTGGTGGACAACATCCCGTTCACCCTCACCATGATCCCCATCGTGCAAAGCCTGGAGGCGCACGGGGTCAACATCCTCCCCCTGTGGTGGGCCCTGGCGCTGGGCGCGGGTCTGGGCGGCAACGGCACGCACATCGGCGCCACCGCGAACATCATCTGCGTCAGTGAATCGGAGCGGGCCGGCATTCCGGAGGCCCGCATCACCCCCCTCATGTGGCTGAAAAAGGGTCTCCCGGTCACCCTGGTGTCACTGCTGGCGAGCAGCGTGGTGTTCGTGCTGTTCTTCAGCCACTTCAGCGGCTGATAACAAAACGTCCACGCGCAGGAGACACGCCAGGGCACTCAAGCCTCGTGCCAGGCCACCAGCCGCAGGCCGGCGGGAATTTCCCGCCAGGCGCGGACCTCCTGTTCGAGTGCGGCCTGGGTGAGCGGATTGGCGACGGCCCAACCGGCGGGCAGGTGGAGCACCACCTCGGCCGGGGAGATGGCTTGCAGGCGCATCTCGGGCTGGGTCTGATCGCTGCGGCTGAGGTTGAACAGTACCGCCAGGCGCAGGCAGAGCACGAACGGCCAGGCCGGGTCCTGCGGGCTGAGGCCAAGCTTGTCCAGACTGCCGCGGCTGGCCCGCACCAGTGCGGCCATGCGCGCCTGGTCACGGCGCGAGAAGCCAGGCATGTCGGCGTTGGCAAGGATGTAGGCGCCGTGCTTATGGAAACCGGAATGGGCGATGCCGACGCCGATCTCATGCAGACGCGCCGCCCACATGAGCAGGCGCAGGTGATCGCTGCTGGTGTCGGGCGCGCCGTCGGTGAGCTGCATGTACAGCCGCGTCGCCAGCCGTTCCACACGCCGCGCCTGCTTGCCGTCGACATGGTGTCGGCGCATGAACTGGGTGATCGTGGTGTCGCGGATGTCGCGGTCATGCACCCGGCCGAGCAGGTCCCACAGAATGCCCTCCCGCATGGCGCCCTGCGCCACCGTCATCTCGCCAATCCCCAGTTCCCGGAACAGGCCGGACATGATCGCCACCCCGCCCGCCAGCACCGGCTTGCGGTCCGGCTTCAGGCCGGCGAGTTCGAGCCGGTCGAAATGGCCCGCCCGGGCCAGTTGCTCGCGCAGCCATTTGAGTCCGTCGGCGGTGATCTGCCCCTCGGACAGCCCGTTCTGGAACAGTATCTCGCCCATGGAGCGGGCCGATCCGGAAGAACCCACCGCCTCCTGCCAGAGGCCGGCGCGGAACTGATGCGTGACCGGCTGCACCTCCATGCGCGCCGCCAGTACCGCCGCCTTGAGCGCAGCCTTGTCCAGAGCGCCGTCGGCAAAGAACCGGTTCGAGTAGACCACGCAGCCCATGCGCAGGCTCTCGCGCTCACGCGGCTCGTAGCCGCTGCCGACAATGCATTCGGTGGAACCGCCGCCGATGTCCACCACCAGCCGTGTCGCCCCCGAAAACGGCAGGCTGTGCGCCACGCCGAGGTAGATCAGGCGCGCTTCCTCGCGGCCGGCGACAATGTCGATGTCAAAACCGAGCGTGGCGCGCGCCTCCTCAACGAACTCGGCCGCATTCCGGGCCTGGCGCAGGGCGGAGGTGCCCACCGCCCGCACCGCGCCGGCCGGCATCCCCTTCAGGCGCTCGCCGAAGCGGGCGAGGCAGGCCAGCGCCCGCGCCTGCGAGGCCGCGTCCAGGGTCTTGTCGGCAGTAAGGCCACCGGCCAGGCGCACCGAGTCCTTGAGCGAGTCGAGATAGAACAGTTGCTCGCCATCGACCCGCGCCACCTGGAGGTGGAACGAGTTCGAACCGAGGTCGATGGCGGCGAGGGTGGGATATTCCTGCATGGTCAAGATCCGTGTCGAAATTCTTGAGGAGCGGGCGGGATGACCATGACTGGCTCAGTCCGCCCCGACATGAGCGAAGAACAGATACGCCGCAAACACCGCCGCGGCGAATCCGGCCGCATCCGCCACCAGACCACCGGCGACGGCGTGGCGGACGCGGCGGATGCCAACCGCGCCGAAGTAGACGGCCAGCACGTAGAAGGTGGTTTCGGTGCTGCCCTGGACGATGCTGGCGAGCCGACCGGCGAATGAATCGGCGCCGTGCGTCTGCATGGTCTCGATCATCATGGCGCGCGCGCCCGAGCCGGACAGCGGTTTCATCAGCATGGTGGGCAGGGCCTCGACCCAGCGGGTGTCGAATCCCAGCCCGGCGATGCCTGCGCGGGCGGCATCCATGGCCAGGCCCAGGGCACCGCTGGCGCGCAGCATGGCGATGGCCACCAGCATGGCCACCAGATAGGGGATGATGGTGACGGCGGTCTGGAAACCGTCCTTGGCGCCGTCGATGAATGCCTCGTATGCATTGACCCGGCGCAGGAGCGCGCCGAGCAGGAACACGACGAGGATGGTCAGCAGGATGAAATTGCTCACCAGCGACGAGGTGGCGGCCATCGACTCAGCCGGCAGGCTGGCGAAATGGAATGCGATGGCGCCCACCGCCGTGCTCATGCCCAGCACCCAGGCGAGCAGAACGGCATCGATACGGATGCGCTGAGCGACACTGACGAACAGGAAACCCGCCAGGGTGGATGCATAGGTGGCCATCAGGATCGGGATGAACACGTCGGTCGGGTCGGCCGCACCAAGCTGGGCGCGGTAGGTGAATATGGTCACCGGCAGGAGGGTGACCGCCGAGGCGTTGAGGACCAGGAACAGGATTTGCGCGTCGCTCGCCACCTCCTTGTTGGGGTTGAGCTCCTGCAATTCCTTCATGGCCTTGATGCCGATCGGCGTGGCGGCGTTGTCCAGCCCCAGCATGTTGGCGGACATGTTCATGGTGATCGAGCCCAGGGCCGGATGGCCTTTCGGCACGCCCGGAAACAGGCGCGCGAACAGTGGCCCCAGCAGGCGCGCCAGCCCTTCCAGGAAACCGGCGCGTTCGCCGATCTTGAGGATGCCCAGCCACAGGCACATCACCCCGGTCAGCCCGAGCGCAATCTCGAAGCCGAGCTTGGCGCTGTCGAACACCGCCTTCATCAGCAGCGCGAATACGTCCGCCTGACCGCCGACCAGGAACTGGTACAGGGCGGTCAGGAATGCGACCAGGATGAAGCCGATCCAGATCGCGTTGAGCATGGCGGCGTGCGGGATCGGCTACAGGAGGACTCAGCCGTGCCCGAGCCCCATGGCGTCGCGCACGTCGCGCATGGTCTCGCGGGCCAGATCACGCGCCTTCTCGCAACCGTCGGCGATGATGTTCTTCACCATGTCGGGGTCCTCGGTGAGTGCCCGGGCGCGTTCCTGGATGGGGGCGAGCTCCCTGAGCACGGCGTCGATGACCGGCTGCTTGCATTCGATGCAGCCGATGCCGGCACTGGTGCACCCCTCACGCACCCAGGTCTTGAGATCCTCGCTGGAATAGACCTCGTGCAGTTGCCAGACCGGGCACTTGTCGGGATTGCCGGGGTCGGTGCGGCGCACCCGCGCCGGGTCGGTGGGCATGGTGCGGATCTTCCGGTTCACCTGTTCCGGGTCCTCGCGCAATGCGAGGGTGTTGTTGTACGACTTCGACATCTTCTGGCCGTCCAGGCCCGGCATCCTGGAGGCCGGTGTGAGCAGGGCCTGCGGCTCGGTGAGGATCATCTTGCCGCCACCTTCGAGGAAGCCGTACAGGCGTTCCTTGTCGCCCAGGCTCAGGTTCTGGGTTTCGCCCAGGAGGGCGCGGGCCGACTCCAGGGCGGACTCGTCGCCCTGCTCCTGGTAACGGGTGCGCAGCTCCTCGTACAGCTTCGACTTCCTGCCGCCCAGCTTCTTCATGGCGGCGCGCGCCTTTTCCTCGTAACCGGGTTCCTTGCCGTAGAGGTGGTTGAAACGGCGGGCGATCTCGCGTGCGAACTCGATGTGCGGCACCTGGTCCTCGCCCACCGGCACACGGTTGGCGCGGTAGATCAGGATGTCCGCCGATTGCAGGAGCGGAT
>CAZOZD010000201.1:0-4255 GCA_964584195.1 uncultured Burkholderiales bacterium | reverse complement strand
CGAGATCGGCGCCGCGGGCATCCCCGAGGTGCTCGCGCTGAACAAGGCGGACCTCGTCGAGGACGCGATCGAGCTGTCGGCGGTCCTCAAGCGGACCAACCAGCTCGCGATCGAGCACGGCGTGCTCCACCGCGTCGTGATCGATCTCGACGCGGTCGAGTTTCGGGTCGAGGACCTGTTCCGGGGCGTGAATGACCTGTTCGGGGCGCGTGCCGAGCAGAAGGGCATCGAGCTGTTGTTCGAGATCGCCCCGGGGGCCCCGCCGGTCCTGGTCGGCGATCCGCTGCGCATCGGCCAGGTGCTGAACAATCTGGTCGGCAACGCGGTCAAGTTCACCGAGCGCGGCGAGATCCACGTCAAGCTGGGCCTGGTCGGCGAGCCCGATGCCGGCGCCGGCACGGCCCGGGTCCATTTCTCGGTACGGGACAGCGGCATCGGCATGGACGCGGCGCAGATCGAGCAGATATTCAATCCGTTCACCCAGGCGGATGGCTCGATCACCCGCCGTTTCGGCGGTACCGGCCTGGGGCTGACCATCTGTCGCCGCCTGGTGGAAAACATGGGTGGCGAGATCGGTGTGGAGAGCGTACCGGGCGACGGAAGCTGCTTCGGTTTCGAACTGAGCCTGCCGTTCGTGTCGCGTCCGGCCGGCGAAGCCGCGCTACCGCTGCGGCGTGGTGAGCGGGTGCTGGTGGTCGACGACGTCGAGACCTCCCGCCATATCCTCGCCGAGATGCTCGCCGCGTGGGGCTTCGAGGTCGATTCGGCGGCCTCCGGCGCCGAGGCGTTGGCCCGGCTCGACGCCGAGCCTGGGCGTCCGTTCGGTCTGTGGCTGGTCGACTGGCGCATGCCGGGGATGGACGGTGTCGCACTGGCACGCGCCATTCAGGGCCGGGTGGATACTGGAGTGCTGCACAAGGCACCGCTGCTCATCATGGTGACGGCCTACAACCGCGAGCATCTGCTCCAGGCGGCGCGGGATGTCCGGCTCGACGGCGTGCTGACCAAGCCGGTGATGCCGTCGGCCCTGTTCGATACCCTGCTTGGCCTGTCCGGCGGGATGGCGCTGGCCGGACCGGCGCCGGTCGGCGACAGCCTGTTCACGACGGCGGCGCCGATCCGGGGAGCACGCATCCTGCTGGTCGAGGACAACGAGATGAACCGGACGGTGGCCGCCGACCTGCTTGAGCGCATGGGCTTGCGGGTCGATTGCGTCGGCGATGGGGCCCAGGCGCTCGATCGCCTGCAACAGGAGGGGTACGCGGCCGTGCTCATGGACCTGCACATGCCGGTGATGGATGGATTGGAAGCGGCCCGCCGCATTCGCGCCCAGTCCCGCCTGGCGATGCTGCCGGTGATCGCCATGACCGCGGCGGCGCTGGAGCGCGACCGCGAGGCCAGCCTGGCCGCCGGCATGAACGACCATCTGGCCAAACCGATCGTTGCACTCGACCTGTTGCATGCCCTGCTGCGCTGGATCCGTCCCGAGGCGTTGCCAGACGCCGCCGCCGAGGCGCCCGAGTTCGATTGCGCGCACTGTGATCTGGAACGGGCCCGGGCCTTGCTGGCGGAGCTGCGCCAGTTGCTGGAACACGACGATTTCATTCCCGCCGACCTGATCATCGAGCTGCGCGCCAGTCTGGCGTGCCGGCCGCTACGGGCCCTGGTCGATCAGATGAGGCATCATGTCGAGGTGGCCGAATATGCTCCCGCCCTGGCCTTGCTCGACCGCCTGCATTGTCGCGAGGGCGCCGACCTGGGCGGGAAGGAGGGTGCGGCATGAGCCTCCGTTCTGGTCGTCCGGTGGTGTTGATCGTCGATGATACGCCGGCCAACATCCAGGTCCTGGCGGAGGCATTGCGCGCCGAATACCGGGTGAAGGTGGCCGCCAGTGGCCAGGCCGCGTTCGATGTCATCGCCCGGCAAGGGCCGCCCGACCTGATCCTGCTCGACGTGATGATGCCCGGCCTGGATGGCTATGCGGTCTGCCGTCGCCTCAAGGACGATCCCGTCACTCAGGCGGTGCCGGTGATCTTCGTCACCGCCCGGACCGACAACGAGGACGAGGAGCGTGGCCTGCGCCTGGGCGCGGTCGATTACATCGCCAAGCCGTTCCATCTGCCCATCGTTCTGGCGCGGGTGCGCAACCACGTCAACCTCAAGCTGAAGACCGACCTGCTCGAATCTCACGCCCTGCTCGATGGCCTGACCAACATCGCCAACCGGCGCCGTTTCGACCAGGCCCTGGAGGACGAGTGGAAGCGTGCCCAGCGCGGTGGCCTGCCTCTGGCCGTGGTGATGTTCGATATCGATCACTTCAAGCCGTTCAACGACCACCGTGGCCATCGCGATGGCGATGTCTGCCTGACCAGGGTGGCCGCTGCACTGGCCGATTCGGTCGATCGGCCCGGCGATCTGGTGGCCCGTTATGGTGGTGAGGAGTTCGTCGCGCTGTTGCCGCAGACCGATGCACGCGGCGCCCTGGCGATCGCCGAGCGCTGCCGCGCCAATGTCGAGGCAAGCCGGATCGAGCATGGCCACTCTGCTACCGCGCCCTGGGTCACGGTCAGTGTTGGCTGCGCCAGCATGGTCCCGGCCGAGCAAGCCCTGCCCTCCACCCTGGTCGAACAGGCCGACCTGGGTCTGTACCGGGCCAAGGCCGCGGGCCGCAACCGGGTGTGTTGCGGGCCGGATGTGCCGGCTCAGCTTGATTCGCTGCCGTCGTAGCCGGACATCGCCATTTCCGCGGCGCGCAATACGGCGCGCGCCTTGTTGCGGGTTTCCTGCCATTCGTTTTCAGGTACCGAATCGGCGACGATGCCGGCCCCGGCCTGCACGTACAGGATCTTGTCGCGCACCACGGCGGTGCGGATGGCAATGGCGACGTCCATGTCGCCGTTGAAGCCGAGATAGCCGACGGCGCCGGCATAGACACCGCGTTTGGAGGGTTCCAGCGCGTCGATGATCTCCATGGCGCGGATCTTGGGTGCCCCGGACACGGTGCCGGCGGGGAAGGTGGCACGCAGCACGTCCATGGCGGAGAGTCCGGATTTCAGTCGGCCTTCGACGTTGGATACGATGTGCATGACGTGCGAGTAGCGCTCGACCACCATGTTTTCGGTGACCTTGACGCTGCCCACCTCGGCCACCCGGCCGACATCGTTGCGACCGAGGTCCATGAGCTGGACATGCTCGGCGCGCTCCTTCGGGTCGGCGAGCAGCTCGGCTTCCAGGTGCTGGTCGTCCTCGCGCGTGAGGCCGCGTGGCCGGGTGCCGGCGATGGGGCGCACGGTGACGGTGTCGCCCTCCAGACGGACCAGGATCTCGGGCGAGGAGCCGACCACATGGAAGCCGCCCATGTCGTAATAGAACATGTACGGCGAGGGGTTGAGTCCGCGCAGGGCCCGGTAGAGCGACAGTGGATGGGCGTGGAAGGGCCGGCTCATGCGTTGCGAGAGCACTACCTGCATGATGTCGCCGTCGGTGATGTATTGCTTGGCACGGTCGACCGCGGCCTTGAATGCGGCCTCGCCGAATTCGGAGTCGGCTTGTCCTGCCTCGCCCCGTTCGGCGCGCGGCGGGGTGATCGGCTTGCCGAGCTGCTGGCCCAGCTCGCGCAGGCGGCGCTGCGCCTTCAGGTAGGCCTCGTCCTGCATGGGGTCGGCATATACGATCAGGGTGAGGCGACCGGACAGGTTGTCGACCACCACCAGCTCGTCGGTGAGCATGAGCAGGATGTCGGGCGTGGCGATCGCGTCCGGCTTGACCGTGTGCGCCAGCCGCTTCTCGATGTAGCGCACCGTGTCATAGCCGAAATAACCGCATAGACCGCCCGGGAAACGGGGCAGGTTGGGCAATGGCGCGGCCTTGTAGCGGGCCATGAACTGTTCGATGAATGCGAGTGGATCGCACTGATCGCATTGTTCGACCGGCAGGCCGTTGGTCTCGACACTGACGAAATGGCCGTGCACACGCAGCACCGTGCGCGCCGGCAGGCCGATGAATGAATAGCGGCCGAATCGTTCGCCACCCACCACCGATTCGAGCAGATAGGTGTAGGGCTGGTTACCGAGCTTGAGATAGATCGACAGCGGTGTGTCGAGGTCAGCCGGCAGCTGCCGGAATACCGGGATGCGGTTGAAGCCCTGGCGGGCGAGTTCGATGAATTCCTGTTCGGTCATTTATTCACCACAGAGACACAGAGATCACAGAGAAAATCAGAGCTTGAGACGTTTGATCCCTTTGCTCAGCATGG
>CAZOZD010000200.1:0-4281 GCA_964584195.1 uncultured Burkholderiales bacterium | reverse complement strand
AGGCGGCGGCGGAGGTCCCCCTCGCCACTGGCGATCTCGCGCAGGCCGTTTTCCATGGCCTTGAGCGGCCGGGTGATGAGGCCACGGATGAGGTAATGCGCCAGCACCAGGAGCGGCACGCTGAGCAGCACGGCGGCCAGGATCGACAGTGAACGCTGGCGGGCCAGGGCGGCGTTGACGCTGTCGAGCGACAGACGCATGCTGACCACGCCGAGCACCTCGCCCTCGCGCACCTGATGACACATCAGGCAATCCTTGCCGAGATAATCCCGGCTGGCGAGGGCGGGGCGCACCACGCGCAGCGTTTCGCCCGCCTCGCCCTCGACCGCGATGTATGCACGGCCGCTGGCCATCACCCCGGCTTCCACCGCGTCCGCGACGCCGGCACTGCCGGGGCCGAACTGGGTGACCACGGCGGGGGCGCGCAGCACATTGAGGTCGCGCACGCTGGAAAGTTGCTGGATCTGGTCGAGGAAGATCTCCCGCTGGCCGATGGTGCCGGTGAACATCATGCCGGTGAGCCCGGCCAGAACGGTTTCGTGCATCGATTCGGAAAAGCCGATGGCCTGGTCGATGGCGGTCTGGCGGTTGACCCGATCCCCCCAACCCAGCAAGCCCCCCCATACGACCAGCATCACCAGCCATACGAACAGGGTGAGCCGGGTGGATACCTTGGTGACGGAAAAACGCATGACGGGAGCCTTTGTGCAGTCGGGTGTGCCTGGCAGCATAGATTCCGCGCGTGGGCGGATCAAGCGGCGTCCCCCTCCATGCCCAGCTCCTGGATCTTGCGGGTGAGGGTGTTGCGGCCCCAGCCCAGCAACTGCGCAGCCTCGATCCGGCGGCCCGCGGTGTGGTCGAGCGCGACCCGGATCAGGGTACGCTCGAAATCATGTACCAGCGCATCGAGGATTCCGGTCTCGCCCCGCGCCAGCCGGGCTTCGGCGTTGGCAGCGAGCGCGGCGGTCCAGTCGAGGGGCGCCGCCACCTCCTCCCGGGCCAGGTCGGCGGGCAGGTCCTTGGCCTCGACCACCTGGCCGGGGGCCATCACGGTCAGCCAGTGACACAGGTTTTCCAGTTGTCGAACATTGCCGGGATAGGGCAGGGCGGCCAGGCTCCGCATCGCTTCCTCGGACACCTGCTTCACCTCCATGCCCAGCTCGCGCGCGCTCTTCTGCAGGAAGTGGCGGATCAGCAGGGGGATGTCCTCGCGCCGTTCGCGCAAGGGCGGGATGCGGATGCGGATGACGTTGAGGCGGTGGAACAGGTCCTCGCGGAACTGGCCCTGGCGCACCCGGTCCTCCAGGGCCTGGTGGGTGGCGGCGATGACACGGACGTTGACCCGCACCGGAGTGGTGCCGCCGACCCGGTAGAACTCGCCGTCGGCCAGTACGCGCAACAGCCGGGTCTGCAACTCGGCCGGCATGTCGCCGATCTCGTCGAGGAACAGGGTGCCGCCGTCGGCCTGTTCGAAGCGGCCACGCCGGGAGGCGGTGGCGCCGGTGAACGCGCCGCGCTCGTGGCCGAACAGCTCCGATTCGAGCAGGTCGCGCGGGATGGCGGCGGTATTGAGTGCGATGAACGGTTTGTCCTTGCGCGGGCTGTGGCGGTGCAGGGCATGGGCCACCAGTTCCTTGCCGCTGCCGGTCTCGCCGGTGATGAGCACGGTGGCATGCGACTGGGACAGCCGACCGATGGCGCGGAACACGTCCTGCATCGCAGGCGCCTGGCCCAGCATGCCCTGGCTGGCGGCGACCTGCTGGCCGTCGATGCCCTCCTCGCCATGGCCGGCTTCCTCGATGGCACGGTGGATCAGGGCCAGGGCGTTGTTGATGTCGAAGGGCTTGGGCAGATATTCGAATGCGCCGCCCTGGAAGGCCGACACCGCCGAATCGAGGTCGGAATAGGCGGTCATGATGATGACCGGCAGGCGGGGATGGCGCGCCTTGAGGCGGCCCATGAACTCGATGCCGTCCAGGCCGGGCATGCGGATGTCGGACAGCACCACGCTGGGGGCATCCGACTCCAGCGCGCGCAAGGCCGACTCGGCATCCTCGAACAGCCGGTGCGGCAGCCCCTCGCGCTTCAATGCTTTCTCGAACACCCAGCGGATGGAGCGGTCGTCGTCGATGATCCAGACAGGTTTCATGGCGGAAATCAGAAGTGAGAGGTGAGGCGTGCAGCGCGAGGGGCGCGGACGGACGAATCATCCGGGGCCGGGATCCCCGCGCCCTGGATCGGCAGATAGATCGAGAAGCAGGTGAATCCGGGTTCGCTCACCATGTGGATGGCGCCTTCGTGGCGCTGCACCAGGCTCTGCGCCAAGGTAAGGCCGACCCCGGTGCCGCCCTCGCGGCCGGACACCAGGGGAAAGAAGACCATGTCCTGCAATTCCTCGGGAATGCCCGGGCCGTTGTCGATCACGTCAATCCGGACTGCGAGCTTGCGCCGTTTGCCGGCCAGGGTGACCTGGCGGGCAATGCGGGTCTTGAACTGGATCTGGCCGCCGCCCTGCATGGCCTGGGCGGCATTGCGTGCGATGTTGAGCACGGCCTGGATGACCTGCTCCGGATCGCCGGCGATGTCGGGCACGCTGGTGTCGTAGTCGCGTTCGATGGCCAGGCGCGGAAACTCCGCCAGCAGCAGGCTGCGCACCCGCTCCAGGACTTCATGGACGTTGATCTCGCGGATCTCGGGTCGCTTGGCCGGGGTGAGCAGGCGGTCGAGCAGGCCTTGCAGGCGGTCGGCCTCCTTGATGATGACCTGGGTGTATTCGGACAGCTCGGCGCCATTGAGTTCGGCCTCCAGCAACTGTGCGGCGCCGCGGATGCCGCCCAGCGGGTTGCGGATCTCGTGCGCGAGCTGGCGCACCAGGCTCTGGCCGGCCTGCACCTGCGCCAGGGTGAGTTCCTCGCGGGCAATCTTGACCCCGCTACTGACTGGATGCAGCTCGATCACCGTATGGCCGGGCACAGACTCCATCGGCGTGACAGTCGCAGACAGGGTCAGTGCATGGTCCTCGACCTGCAGGCAGAGATCGTGCTCGGTGTAGCTGGTGCCGTTGTGAATCACAGAATCGAGAATGCGCACCAGATCGGTGCGTTCGCCCAGTACCTGCGCCAGCGGGCGGCGCAGCGCGTGCCGGCCGGAGATGCCGAGCAGGTTTTCCGCGGCCGGGTTGAGGTATTGCACCACGCGCGCCTCGTCCACCAGCAACACGGCGGTGGCCAGGATATCCAGGCTGGGGGCGGCAAGGTTCATCGGGGCTGGGCAGATCGGGTTGGGGCGAACAGGTCATGCAAGAAACGGACCACTTCAGTCTCCCCGGCCCGGTCGCAGTCGGACCCTATCGGATGCGTGCCAGTTCCTTGTTGATGAGTTCGATGTTCTTTTCGTGCAGACGCACCGATTCGGCGAGGCGGCGGCGCTCCTCGGCCTGGGCCGCCCGGGCCAGCGCGGTGCGGGCCCCGGCGAGCAGGGCCTGCTCGCTGCCCAGCTCTTCCTCCAGCAGCTGCCGGCGCATCGAATCACGCTGGTTCTGGGTGGCCGGGTCGACCCGCGGAAACCCGGCCGGACTGGGCTGCCGCGCCGATGAGCGCCGGGGCACCACGGCTTCACCCGGACTCGCGGCCGGCCGCCCCGGGGCGGGGTCGACGACGATGCGCACCGCGCCGGGACGCGGCTTGTCGGTGAAGGTGACGTTGCCGTGCGCATCGACATGCTTGTAGATGTCGGCATGGGCCGGGCTGGCCAGCGCCATCAGAAGCACAAGACCATGCCGGATCGGGATGGCAAACGATTGATTTTGCATGGGGACAGTGTAGCAGTCTTTGCCCGCGCCGGCCGCCACAATGCAAGAGGGGCGGCCCCAGGCCGCCCCTTTGCGCCGTACCGGACTCGATCAGACCGAGTAGTACAGGTCGAACTCCACCGGGTGGGTGGTCATGCGCAGACGGGTCACTTCTTCCATCTTCAGTTCGATGTAGGCGTCGATGAACTCGTTGCTGAACACGCCGCCCCGGGTGAGGAACTCGCGGTCGGCATCGAGGTGCTCGAGGGCCATGTCGAGTGAATGGCAGACCTTCGGGATGGCCTTCTCTTCCTCGGGCGGCAGGTCATACAGGTTCTTGTCCGCCGGATCGCCCGGATGGATCTTGTTCTGCACGCCATCGAGGCCGGCCATCATCAGGGCAGCGAAGCACAGGTAGGGGTTGGCGATCGGATCCGGGAAGCGGGTCTCGATGCGGCGCGCCTTGTCGCTGGCCACGTGCGGGATGCGGA
>CAZOZD010000199.1:0-4297 GCA_964584195.1 uncultured Burkholderiales bacterium | reverse complement strand
TCGCGGATCTGGCGGCTGGTGACGAACTTGCCCTCGGTGCCGGCCAGCGGGCTGGAGTTGACCATGAAGTCCATGGTCAGGGTCGGCTCGTCCACCGACAGCATGGGCAGCCCCACCGGCGCGTCGCGATCACAGATGGTCACGCCGATGCCGATGTCCTCCAGGCCGGAGATGATGATGATGTCACCGGCCTCGGCGCCGTCCACCGGCACCCGCTCCAGGCCCTTGAAGCCCAGCACCTGGTTGATGCGGCCGCTGGCCACCTGCTCCTCGTGGTTCATCACCACCACGTTCTCGCCGGGGCGGATGCGACCGTTGAGCACCCGGCCGACACCCAGGCGGCCGGTATAGGTGGAGTAATCGAGCGCGGCGATCTGCAATTGCAGCGCGGCTTCCGGATCGCCGGACGGCGGCGGCACATGCTTCAGCACGGTCTCGAACAATGGCTTCATGTCCGCCGCGCTGCCGCCATGGGAAGGTGCGTCATTCAGGTCGAGACAGGCCCAGCCGTTGAGGCCGGAAGCGTACAGGATGGGAAAGTCGAGCTGCTCGTCGGAGGCCCCCAGGCGATCGAACAGGTCGAAGGTCTGGTCCACCACCCAGTCCGGCCGGCCGCCGGGGCGGTCCACCTTGTTGATCACCACGATGGGCTTGAGCCCCAGCGCCAGCGCCTTCTTGGTGACGAAGCGGGTCTGCGGCATCGGCCCCTCGACCGCATCGACCAGCAGCACCACGCCGTCGACCATGCCCAGCACCCGCTCCACCTCGCCACCGAAATCGGCGTGACCGGGGGTATCGACGATGTTGATGCGGGTGCCTTCGTAATCGATGGCGGTGTTCTTGGCCAGGATGGTGATGCCACGCTCCTTTTCCAGGTCGTTGGAATCCATCACCCGCTCCGCCACCTGCTGGTGCGCGGCGAAGGTACCGGATTGTTGCAGGAGCTTGTCGACCAGGGTGGTCTTGCCGTGGTCGACGTGGGCGATGATGGCGATGTTGCGTAGGGCGCGGGACATGACTGGAACACTCTGAAAAAGGATGGAGGCAGAACGTCCCGTCAGGACGGGGCATCCGGAAAACCCGGCATTATCGCAGAAATCCATTGCAAATCCCGCCGTCGATCGACATGCCGCCAGCGCTGGGCTCAAACGCCCCCAGGCTGGCCGGGTCGGGCGCGTGGGGAGGCGCATCTTCCGACTTCGGAAGGACCGCGCTCAGGCCAGCAGCGAGGCTGTCCAGAGCCTGGTGCAGGTTAGCGAGCCTGGCTCCGCCGGGGCGTCCCGCATGGGATTTCAAAGCCGAAAGGAAGGCCGCCCCAAGTGTTTCTTGCCTCGGGTTGGGCACAGCCCAAACCTGGGGACGCTCACAGCTACAGCTTGAAATACAGGATGACGCGGAAATCGTCCCGGTCCTCGCGCGTGCTGCGCCGATCCTGATCCTTGCGTGAATGACGCAGGCGGATCGACGTGTTCTTGTCGATCCGGTAGTTGAAGTCGAGGTTGGTTTCCTTGAAGTCATCGACGCGGTAGCGATCGATGTCCATCGAGGCCACCTCGACGTGGGCGAGGCGCAGGCTGGCGGCCTGGTTGAATCGATAGGCGATCTGGGCGCCCCAGGCGCGGCTGGGGTCGTAATTGGCGTAGCCCTGTTGCAGGTCGGTATACAGGATCCCGGACTGCACCGTCCGATAGGACTGGCCACGGATCTGGTTGTACAGGACCGCGATGTCGAACCGGTCCAGGCGGGTGTCTGCCCTCAAACCGAACATGGTCGATGACGGTCCATTCGGGTAGCGGGTCTGGCCAGCTTGCGCGGTGACCGAGCCGGACGGCACGAATGGCAGGGGCAGCCTGGCATCCAGATAGCGGTACTCCTCGATCTGGCCGCTGCCCTCCAGGCCGCGGATGTATTGGCCGCGCAGCGCGGCCGGGCCCAGCCGGGTCTCGCCATACAGGTATCCCAGGCCTGCCTCGCCCCAGCGCGCGGTCTGCCGGTCGAAACGGCCGAGCGTGGACGCGAAGCCGGAATAGCGTTCCACATGGCCGAGTTCGAGCAGGCTGTCCGGCCCTGGCCGGTGGCGGTATACGACGGCCTGATAGCTGGCGGGCAGCATGCGCAGGTCGTGATCGTTCATGAGGGGGGTGGCCAGCCTTTGCCGGCCGATCCGCAGCTGATGCCCGGCCGGGCTGTAATCCAGATAAAGCTCGCCCAGCATGGCGATGTCTTCGCCGTCGGATTTCAGCAGCGAGGAACCCCGGCTGTCTTCCCGATCGACCAGGAAGGACAGGCTGTGGCTGCCGTAATAGGCGAGGCCGAGTTGCCAGTTGCCCAGCTGGGCGGTTTCGTACTTGGCGATTCCGCCCAGCGCGAGGGCCTGCGAGTCGCTGACGCCGGGCCGGTCGAAACTGCGGTTGAAGTGGAACAGCCGGCCATTCAGTTCCGCCTTTCCGCCAGCCAGGGCCGAGGCGAGATCATCCGCCGCCTGTGCAATAGATGGATTGGCCTGGGTCAGCAGGAGTGATGCAGCCAGGCCGAGCAGTGCGCGTTGGTTCATTTTCATCCCGGATCGTCCGTTCGCGAAGATTCTCACCGGTCCGGCGCGGGAAAGGGGCGGCACGGCTCCTTCATTGCCGGATTTGCCAAGCCAGGCCACCCCGCGCTCGCCACCGGCTGGCGCTCTCCGGCGGTGAGGGACTGCTGCACGGCGACGCGTGGATTCAGTCCTCGCCCGGCTCCAGGGGCTCGCCTTCCCCGGCGTCCTCGCCTTCATCGTCCTCGCCGATCACGCGTTGCAGGCCGGTGAGGTGTTCGCCCTTGTCCAGGTTGATGAGGGTGACGCCCTGGGTGGAGCGGCCGAGCTCGCGGATTTCGGCAACCCGGGTGCGGATGAGCACGCCGCCGGTAGTGATGAGCATGACGTGATCGTCCGGCTCGACCAGGGTGGCGGCCACCACCTTGCCGTTGCGGGCGGTGGTCTGGATGGCGATGAGACCCTGGCCGCCGCGGTTGTGGCGGGTGTATTCGCTGATGGGGGTGCGCTTGCCGAAGCCGTTCTCGGTGGCGGTGAGCACGCTCTGCTGTTCGTTCTCGGCCACCAGCAAGGCAATCACGCGGGCCTCTTCGCCCAGTTTCATGCCACGCACGCCGCGCGCCAGGCGCCCCATGGGGCGGACATCGTTTTCGTCGAATCGGTTGGCCTTGCCTTCGTCGGTGAACAGCATGACGTCGTGCGCGCCGTCGGTGATCGCGGCGCCGATCAGGTGGTCGCCCTCGTCCAGGTGCACGGCAATGATGCCGTTGCTGCGCGGGCGGGAGAACTCGGACAGCGGTGTTTTCTTGACGGTGCCGTTGGCGGTGGCCATGAACACGAACTTGTCCTCGGCGAACTCCTTCACCGGCAGGATGGCGGTGATGCGCTCGCCCTCCTCCACCTTGAGCAGGTTGACGATGGGCTTGCCGCGACTGGTGCGGCTGCCTTGCGGCACTTCGTAGACCTTGAGCCAGAACATGCGTCCCAGGCTGCTGAAGCAGAGGATGTAGTCGTGGGTGTTGGCGATGAACAGGTTCTCGATGAAGTCCTCTTCCTTCGTCGCCATGGCCTGCTTGCCGCGCCCGCCGCGCTTTTGCGCCCGGTATTCGTCGAGCGGCTGGGACTTGATGTAGCCGGTGTTGGTGAGGGTGACCACCACGTCCTGCGGGGTGATGAAGTCTTCCAGGCTGAATTCCTGGGCGTGCTCGACGATCTCGCTGCGGCGCTTGTCGCCGAACTGGTTGCGGATGGCGACGAGTTCCTCGGCGATGATCTCGGTCACCCGTTCCGGCTTGTCGAGGATGTCGAGCAGGTCGGCGATGCGCTCCAGGATTTCCTTGTATTCGCCGACGATCTTGTCCTGCTCCAGACCGGTGAGGCGCTGCAGGCGCAGGTCGAGGATGGCCTGGGCCTGGATGTCGGAGAGGTGGTAGCCGTCGTCGAGCAGGCCGTACTCGGGCGCCAGTCCGTGCGGCCGGAACTGGGCTGCGGCCAGGCCGTGGCCGGCGCGGGAGAGCATCTCCTCGACCAGGGCCGAACGCCAGGGGCGTCCCATCAGGCCGGCCTTGGCCTCGGCCGGGGTGGCGGCGGCCTTGATCAGGGCGATGATCTCGTCGACGTTGGCCAGCGCCACGGCCAGTCCTTCCAGGACGTGGCCCCGGTCGCGCGCCTTCTTCAGCTCGAACTGGGTGCGACGGGTGACGACTTCGCGGCGGTGACGGAGGAATGCCTCCAGCATCTGCTTGAGGTTGAGCAGGCGCGGCTGGC
>CAZOZD010000198.1:0-4298 GCA_964584195.1 uncultured Burkholderiales bacterium | reverse complement strand
GGGCTTGGCCTGTGTGTAACGGCGGTTCTTGCCTGCCATGGTGGAATGGGCGGACGTGCGGGATCAGGGTGGAAGATCGAGCCCGAATTATCCCGTAAAGTGGCGCCCCACGCTTGGCCGATTGGTCTGGCCTTGTGCGCCGTTGCCTTACTGGCGCGGTATGCGCACTTCCCGTTCCGAATAGCGCCCCTCTTCGGCGCGCGTGTGGCAGGCGCCGCAGTTGGCGGGGGTGCCGATGCTGGTCCGGCGCCAAATGCTGTTCGGGACTTCGTCGTGCATATAGCGGAAGAATGGCGAATCGCTGATGCGCTGTGGCGCGGCGCCGGGCGCAAAGGCTGCGGCGATGCGGCGCTTCAGCGGGCTGGCCGTGGCGCTGTCGGCTGCCAGCCGGTTCAATTCCAGGGTGAGTGCCTGGCGGGTAGCGTCGTCCAGGCTGGCGTCCTCGCCGAAATGCTTGTCCAGTTCGGCCATCATCCTGTTCCAGGCACGCGCGGGCAACAGGCCGGGGGCGTAGCTGGTGTGACAGCTGCCACATTCGGCGCGGTAGCGCGGATCGGCCGGCATGGGGAAGACGGCCTCGGCCGAGGCCGAGCTTTGGGCGATCCAGGAAGCGGTCAGAAGCAGCCCGACAAAGAGCGCGATCAGACCACGGCGCGGCAGGCGCGTGAAATCGTCCAGGGCAATGGGGCGTTCCATGGCAGGCTTACCTCAATGAGATCACGTACGCGGCGAAATCGGCCTTTTCCTGGGCCGTGCATGCGCGGCCGAGCACGTCCTTGCAGTTGCGTGCAAACCATTTTTCCACCTTGGCCGGATCGGTGAACCGTTCCCGGTTCGCCACGGGGGCCAATGGTTCGATGCGTTTGCGGGTACGGAAATGACTGCCGGCCTGACGTGCATCCGCCGTGTGGCAGGTGGCGCAGGACTCGGCTTCGCCGCCGCCCGGACGGGCGTGGTAAAAACGCTCGCCACGCGCCGCCGAGGCCGGGCCGCCGCCTGCATCGCGCACGAGACTGTCGAGGATGTGCTGCGGCGACTGGGCCAGGGCCGGGCCGGCCAGGCACAGGCCGATCAAGGGGAAACCGAAGCGGAACCATTGCATGGCGGATCCTTGTGCGATTTGCGGTATTGATAGCCGCTGATCATGGCTTGGGCGATCGGCACGCCATCGCGGCGCTCATGCAGGATGAGTGCGGCGAGGTGGACGAGGATGAATGCGATCAGCGGGTAGTGCAAGGCCTCGTGGGGGAGGCGGAACCATGGCTTGCGCAGTGCATCGTGGGCCAGCCAGGGGTACAGCGGACCGGTATTGAGGTCGATGGCCGCCAGGGCCAGGCCGCTGACGGTCATCAGCAGCAGGAGCAGATAGACAGCCAGATAGACCGCGCTGGCAAGTGGGTGATGGCCCCGGCCGGGGTGGGGCATGTACACCTGCCGTCGCTTCAGCGCGAGGCCCCATTCGGCGGGGTGCCAGAGTGCCTTCCAGCGGGCATGGGGCGGGCCGGTCCAGGCCCAGATGATGCGGCCGACCAGGCCGAGCACAAGGGCGTATCCGAGCCAAAGATGAATCCGCCACAGGCTGGCGGAATCGATCTCCGGCCAGTCGACGCCGACTCGGCTGGCGAGCTGGCCGGTGCCGATCAGGCCGAGCAGGACGAGCCCGTTCCAGGCGTGCAGGCCACGCAGGACGGGGTCGTATGTCCGTGTCCGCCCGAACAGCTCGCCGCCGGCCATGACGGCGCCGGCTCAGCGGGTGGCGTAGGCCGGGCTGGCCGGGGCGCTGGAAAGCGGGCCGGCCTCGATTTCATCGTCGCCCTTGATCATCGAGAAGGGCAGTGCCAGCGCCGGCTTGCCGAGCGACTGGTACCAGGCGGAGATGTCGGCAATGTCCTCGTCCTTCAGGCCCACGGTGAATACATTCATGACCGGGTTGAAGATCTTGCCGGTGCGGTACTTGTTGGTCTTGATGGCCAGCTTGTCGGCGTTGCGGCCGCCCAGTTGCAGGGTATAGAACAGGCCCGGGAAGGTGGCGTCGCCATGGCAGGCGATGCATGTGGAGGCTTTCTGCCGGCCGGCCTCGGGATTGCCGGCCAGGGCGGGAGCGGTGAGGCCGAGCAGGGCGGCGGCGAGGATGAGTCTGGATGCGGTGTTCATGCGGTACTCCAATGGGATGGATTGAAAAAGTTATAGAATAATATTCGCACATGCTTATAAAAAGCAATCGTCCACGCCATTCACCGCGACCACGGTGGGGTCGTCGTCGCCGATCCGCCACGGGTTTCCTGAAAGGTTGATGATTTCACTCGGTCTTATACTTGACTTGATAAGTCGGGTAATGTACTGTTCAGCCCATCTCCGGCGCGCATGAAAGGCTTTGCCAGCGTAGCCGATCAACGATTTCAACCCTGGAAGGATGTGCACATGCAACTCGAAATCAATGGACGTATCATCGAGACGGACCCCGAGGGCTATCTGGTCAACCTCGACGACTGGTCGGAGGAAGTGGCGGAATATCTGGCCCGGCAGGACAAACTTGAACTGGCTGAAAACCATTGGAAAATCATTCACTACATGCGCAGCTACTTCCACGAGTACGGTACCGCGCCCAACCTGCGCTTCCTGCAGAAGGGACTGAAGGAGGAGTACGGCGACGAGTGGGGCGAGAAGAAATTCCTGTTCGACCTGTTCCCCTTCGGTCCGGCCAAGCAGGCGGGCCGCTATGCCGGTACCCCGAAGCCGACCGGCTGCGTCTGAGCTTCTTCCCCACGCACGATGCGGGCGTCCCCGGAGTGCCCCGGAGCGATCCGGGCACGCCCGTTTTTACATGGCGGGCGGCCTGAATGCGTGTTGCCCCGCTAGAGTACCGGCCGGACAGCAGCGCGCTGTTCGAAATCCTACGCGACGAACCCTGGCCGGTGTTTCTGGACAGCGGCCGGCCAGGGGACACGCGCGGACGCTGGGACATCCTGAGCGCCAGCCCCTGGGCAACACTGAGTCTGCGCGATGGCATCGCGCAGCGCACCGGCCCGGACGGTGTGGAAACCCTGGTCGCGACCGATCCATGGCGCATGTTGCGTGAACTGCTGCCACGCCGCCCGCTGGAGGCCGGCGGCCTGCCCTTCACCGGGGGGGCGATCGGCTATCTGGGCTATGACCTGGGCCGGGCCGCGTTTTCCATGCCGGCCCGTCCGGGCGAGGGGATGCCCGAGCTGGCCATCGGCCTCTACGACTGGGCGGTGCTGGTCGATCACCAGCGGGCCGAGGCATGGCTGGTCGGCGCCGGCCTCGATCCCGACACCGGGCGACACTGGGCCGACCGTTTGCGACGCCTCTCTGCCCCGGCGCCAGCCCGGCGCCGGCCACCGTTCCGGGTCACCGGCCCGACCCGGGCCAACTTCACACCCCAAGGCTATGCCGAGGCATTCGCCCGGGTGCAGTCCTACATTCGTGAAGGCGACTGTTATCAGGTCAACCTGGCGCAGCGTTTCACGACTCCCTGCGCGGGCGATGCCTGGGATGCCTATCGCCACTTGCGTCGTCTCAATCCGGCCCCGTTCGCCGCCTATCTCGAACTCGCCGGAGTGGAGGTGCTGTCCAGTTCACCGGAGCGTTTCATCCGCCTGCACGGGGATACCCTGTTCACCCAGCCGATCAAGGGCACACGGCGCCGCGCCAGCGATCCGGAAACGGACGCACTGCGTGCGAGCGAACTGAGCGGCAGTGAAAAGGATCGCGCCGAAAACCTGATGATCGTCGACCTGCTGCGCAACGACCTGGGCAAGGCATGTGTGACCGGCTCGGTCGAGGTCGAGCGTTTGTTCGAGGTACAAAGCTTTGCCAATGTGCACCATCTGTTCAGCAGCATCCGGGGCCGCCTGCGCCCCGGTCTGGACGCATTCGACGTCCTCGCCGCCGCATTTCCCGGCGGATCGATCACCGGCGCGCCCAAGAAACGGGCCATGCAGATCATCGACGAACTGGAACCCGACCGGCGCGGCGTGTATTGCGGCAGCCTGGTCCACATCGGCTACGACGGCCGCATGGACAGCAACATCGCCATCCGCACCCTGGCGCGTGTGGGCGACGTGATCCACCACTGGGCCGGGGGCGGCCTGGTCGCCGACTCGGACCCCGACAAGGAATACCAGGAGTGTTTGGACAAGGCTGCGCCGCTGGCGCAGATGCTGGAGTCATTTCGCAACCGGAGTAAATAGGCAAACGGGCTCTTGGTGAAATCGAGTTGGTGTACCGCCCGCAATTGATTGGACACTGATTTGCAGTTCATGCGGCCTTTCGGA
>CAZOZD010000197.1:0-4307 GCA_964584195.1 uncultured Burkholderiales bacterium | reverse complement strand
GCCCTGGCGGCGTTGTATTGGCTGTTGCGCGACGATATGCCGCGGCGTGCCTTCGTGCGCGGCGGCTTGTTCGGTCTGGGGGCGTTTCTCGCCGGGGTGTCCTGGGTGTATGTCAGCCTGCATGAATTCGGGCAGATGCCTGCGGCGATGGCGGTCTTCGCGACCCTGTTGTTTTGCGCCTACCTCGCCCTGTTTCCGGCCTGCGCGCTCGCCCTGACCCGTCTGCCCCGGTTGGCCGGCAGCGTGCGTTTGCTGGTCTGGGCGCCTGCCCTCTGGGCTGCGCTGGAATGGTTGCGTGGCACCCTGTTCACCGGTTTTCCCTGGCTGGCGCTCGGCTATTCCCAGGCACCGGCCTCGCCGCTGGCCGGCTTCGCCCCCATCCTCGGGGTGTATGGCGTGTCCTGGCTGGCGGCGCTATCGGCTGGCCTGATCGCCTTGCTGTTCATGCCCGGTCGCACCCGGCGGGGCCGGGCGGGGCTGTTCGGCGCATTGCTGGCGATCTGGGTGGCGGGGGCCGCACTGCAACAGGTCGACTGGACCGGGCCCGTGGGCGAGCCGGTATCGGTCACCCTGTTGCAGGGCAATGTCGCGCAGGAACTCAAGTTCGATCCAGACCGCCTGCTCGCCACCCTGGACGACTACCGGCGCATGATTCTCGATAGCCGCGCCCGCCTCATCGTCACCCCGGAAACCGCCCTGCCGCTGTTCCTCGAACACCTGCCGCCGGAGTACATGGACACCCTGGCCGGACACGCCCGCGCCAACGGCGGCGACGTGCTGGTGGGCCTGCCCATCCGCGAGCCGGATGGTCGCTATTACAACAGCATGCGCTCGCTCGGCAGCGCCCCCGTGCAGACCTACGCCAAGGCGCATCTGGTGCCGTTCGGCGAATTCGTGCCCTGGGGCTTCGGCTGGATCGTCGATTTCCTGAACATCCCGCTGTCCGACTTTACCGCCGGCGCCCCCGACCAGGCGCCCATGGCCGTGGCCGGGCAGAAGGTGGCACTCAACATCTGTTATGAAGACGTGTTCGGCGAAGAGCTCATCCACGTCCTGCCCGAGGCCACACTGATGGTAAACGTCAGCAACGACGCCTGGTTCGGTCAGAGCGCCGCGCCCTGGCAACACCTGCAGATCTCGCAGATGCGGGCGCTGGAGACGGGGCGCTGGTGGCTGCGCGCCAACAACACCGGCATCACCGCCATCCTCGATGAAAAAGGGCGGGTGCGTGCCCAGTTGCCGCCTTTCGTGCAAGCGAGCCTCACTGGCGAGGCACAGGGGATGGCCGGTCTAACCCCCTACGCGCGCTGGGGCAACGCCGCCATCCTCACCCTCCTGGCCCTGAGTCTGGCGCTGGCCCTGGGCGCACGGCGGCGCGCGGGCTAGACGCCTGACGGACTGAATAGAACGAACGGAGATGACGATTCCGTTCTCTCGTCCTTGGCGCCGTGGCGGGCTTTGGCGCTATAGTTGTATAGCAAATGACTTTATGGAGAACTGGCGATGCTCGCGATCCGTCTGCCTGAACCGATAGAGAAGCGGCTGAGCGCTCTTGCCGCAGAAAGCGGCCGTACCAAGACGGCTTTGGCACGCGAAGCGATTCTCGAATACATCGACGACCTGGAGGATTTTTACCTTGCTGAGGCGCGGGCACGCCAAAACCGCAAGACGATCCCAATGGCTGATGTGGAGCGCGAGCTTGGGCTTTGAGATCGAATTCGATCCTGCCGCGCTCGATGATCTGAAAAAACTTGACCGTCCGGTACAGCAACGGCTTCTGGGCTTTTTACGCGAGCGTGTCGCCCTGCTCGATGATCCGCGCAGCATTGGCGAGGCGCTTGCAGGTTCCCGCTTGGGTAATTACTGGAAGTATCGCGTCGGAGACTGGCGCATCGTTTGCGACATTCAGGATCGACGCATCGTGGTGCGTGTATTGCATGTGGGCAATCGCCGCGACGTGTATCGGTAACCCAGTGGGTTTAACCCCAGATTGTTCATTGGCCAAATTTGCTCCTTCCCCCAGCGGGGGAAGGTTGGGATGGGGGTGCGGCGTAAGCCGCTGTACCCCGTAATGCACCGCCGCAGAAGAGCGCCCTGCCGGGCGCTGGACGCCTCGAAAAACCTCGAATTCGTCATTCCGGAGAAAGCCGGAATCCAGCAAAATCAAGCAAAATCAAGCATCTGGATACCAGAATAAGCCGGTGTGACTGGTTTTTAGAGGTTCCCCGCTATCCTTCCTTTTTGCCCGGTACTCCCTGCGGGGGAGGATGCTCGCTTTGCAGAGCCAATGAACAATCTGGGTTAAATAGGGTTAAAAACAAAACCCCGCCGAAGCGGGGTTTCGCGGGGTGTACGACCGGGCAAGCCCGGCCGGGTCACATGGATCAGAAATCCATGCCGCCCATGCCACCCATGCCACCCATGTCGGGGGCGCCGGCGGCAGCCTTCTTGTCTTCCGGCAGCTCGGTGACCATGCAGTCGGTGGTCAGCATCAGACCGGCGACGGATGAGGCGTTCTGCAGCGCGGTGCGGGTGACCTTGGTGGGGTCCAGCACGCCCATTTCCATCATGTCGCCGTATTCGCCGGTGGCGGCGTTGTAGCCATAGTTGCCCTTGCCGCCCAGCACCTTGTTGACCACCACGGAGTCTTCCTCGCCGCAGTTGCGGACGATCTCGCGCAGCGGCTGCTCGATGGCGCGCAGGACGATCTTGATGCCGGCGTCCTGGTCGTGGTTGTCACCCTTGAGCTTGGTGATCTTGGCGCGGGCGCGCAGCAGGGCCACACCACCGCCGGGGACGATGCCCTCTTCCACCGCGGCACGGGTGGCGTGCAGTGCGTCCTCGACGCGGGCCTTCTTCTCCTTCATCTCGACTTCGGTGGCGGCACCCACCTTGATGACTGCAACACCGCCGGCCAGCTTGGCCTTGCGCTCCTGGAGCTTTTCCTTGTCGTAGTCGGAGGTGACCACTTCGATCTGCTTGTTGATCTGGGCGATGCGATCCTTGATCGCGTCCGGGGAACCGGCGCCGTCGATGATGGTGGTGTTTTCCTTGCCGATCTCGATGCGCTTGGCACGGCCCAGGTCCTGCAGGGTGGCCTTTTCCAGGGCAAGACCGACTTCCTCGGCGATCACGGTGCCGCCGGTCAGGATGGCCATGTCTTCCAGCATCGCCTTGCGACGGTCGCCGAAGCCCGGGGCCTTGACGGCGGCCACCTTGAGGATGCCGCGGATGGTGTTGACCACCAGGGTGGCGAGCGCCTCGCCCTCGATGTCCTCGGCGATGATCAGCAGCGGCTTGCCGGCCTTGGCGACCTGCTCCAGCACCGGCAGCAGGTCACGGATGTTGGAGATCTTCTTGTCGTGCAGGAGGATGAACGGGTCTTCCAGCACGGCCATCTGCTTGTCGGCGTTGTTGATGAAGTATGGGCTGAGGTAGCCGCGGTCGAACTGCATGCCCTCGACCACATCCAGCTCGTTTTCCAGGCCGGAGCCGTCCTCGACGGTGATGACGCCTTCCTTGCCGACCTTGTCCATGGCATCGGCGATGATCTGGCCGATGCTAAGGTCGGAGTTGGCGGAGATCGAGCCGACCTGGGCGATTTCCTTGCTGGTGGTGCAGGGCCTGGAGATCTCCTTGAGTTCGGCGGTCAGGGTGGCGACGGCCTTGTCGATGCCGCGCTTGAGGTCCATGGGGTTCATGCCGGCGGCGACGAACTTCATGCCCTCGTTGACGATGCTCTGTGCCAGCACGGTGGCAGTGGTGGTGCCGTCACCGGCCACGTCGGAGGTCTTGGAGGCGACTTCCTTGACCATCTGGGCGCCCATGTTCTCGAACTTGTCCTTCAGCTCGATTTCCTTGGCGACGGACACGCCGTCCTTGGTCACGGTGGGGGCGCCGAACGAGCGGTCCAGCACCACGTTGCGGCCCTTGGGACCGAGGGTGACCTTGACTGCGTTGGCCAGGATGTTGACGCCGGCCACCATGCGGTGACGGGCGGCGTCGCCGAAGCGTACGTCTTTCGCTGCCATTGTTTGCTACTCCTAGAATTCAGTATGCGTGGGTACGAGCAGGCTCACTTCTTCTCGATGACGCCCATGATGTCTTCTTCGCGCATGACGAGCAGTTCCTCGCCCTCGACCTTGACGGTCTGGCCGGAATACTTGCCGAACAGGACGCGGTCGCCGACCTTGACATCCAGAGCGATGTGCTTGCCGTGCTCATCGCGCTTGCCGGGGCCGACGGCGACGATCTCGCCCTGATCGGGTTTCTCGGCGGCGGTATCGGGGATGACGATGCCGGAGGCC
>CAZOZD010000196.1:0-4329 GCA_964584195.1 uncultured Burkholderiales bacterium | reverse complement strand
CTGGCAGGTCCAAGGGAATAACGAGCTGGGTTTGCCTACTGAGCAGGACCTGGATGTCGCCCTGTGACTCGATCATGCGCAACAGCGCGGCGAAGCTGTCGGTCTGGAATGCGAGCCCCACCGGGCTGCTGGCGGCGGCCGGATTGAGCGCGCCGAACTCGCGGGTGGCATTGATGAACGGATAGGCCGAAGTCTGGAAGGCCGCTCCGCCCAGATTGCTGCTCAAGGCGAACGGTGTGCCGCGCAGGCCGGTGCCGATCGCCGCCCAGTTGATGCCGCTCTGGAAGCCTTCGCTCAGGCGCACTTCGAGGATCTTCGCCTCCAGCATCACCTGCCGCTCGATCACGCCCTGGGTGGCGGCCAGATACTGGCCGACGTTGCGGATGTCGGCCGGGTAGCCGCGCACCACCACCACGCCGGAGAGCGGGTTGACGATCACGGCGCGACCGCCTTCGCCGCCGACGATGGCGGTCAGCGCCTGGCGCAGTTCGGCCCAGAAATCGTGTTCCAGACGGGTGGTCAGGCTGCTGCTGTCCGGGCCACGCGTACCCGGGGCACTGGTCGAGGCACCCGCGCCGGCCGGGGCGCTGGCGGCGACGATGGAACCGGAAGTGACCCGCATGTCGGTCATGCCCTGGCGCTGGCCGGCCAGGTAATTGACCTGGAACAGATGGGTTTGCAGTGTGTTGGGCAGGATGCTGATCCGGCTGCCGTCGATGCGGTATTCGTAGCCGTACAGGTCGCGCAGGGTGTCGAGCGCCTCGCGCACGGTGACGTTCTTGAGGTTTGCCGTCAGCTCGCCCTTGACCTCGGGATGCACCAGCATGCTGTAGCGACTGCCGGATACGATGGCCATGAACACCTGTGCCGCCGGCGCGCCGTTCACCGCCAGGTCGAAGCGCGGCTCCACTGCCCGCCGCGCAGCGTCCTCGGCGGCCAGCAGCAGGGGCGGCAGCGTGGCAGGGTGGACTGGCAACCGACGAGGCCGGTCAACAACAGGAGCAGGGCGGCGTGTTGGGCTGGATTCATTTCGATTCCCGAATTCGGCTCGGCCGTTTATCGACCGCGTCGATCAGTCGCAGGGTGACGCGACCTTGCGAACCCCGCAGGATCACCCGGTCGGCGTCTATTCTAATCAGCTTCATGCCGCGCACCGTGTCGCCCTGCTTGTGCAGTTCGCCATCGATCAATGCGGCATGGGCGCGCTCGTGGCCATGCAGGATGGCTTCCAGGCGCAGTGGCGCCTCGGTGACGGCCGGCGCCTTGCCAGAGCCCAGGCCGGGCGGTGGCGCGGTGGGGTCCGCCGTTGCAGCGACCGCCAGGGCCGGTGCGAGAAGCACGATCGCGCCGCTGCGGCGCAGTAGGGTCAGTAGGCCAGCCATGTGTCGTCCAGACTGAGGGTGACGAGTTCGAGGCCAAGGTCGATGTCCGGGTGGCGGCGCGCATCCAGATGCAGCGCACTGAGGCCCAGCCGGGGGCGCATCGCCTCCAGGGCGGCGACATAGGCCACCAGATCGGCATAACTGCCGCGCAGGGTGAGCTCCAGCTCGTGCCGGTACAGTTTCTGCCCGGAACCCTCGCTGCCGCCGAGCGGTTCCGGCGGCCGGCTGCGCATGGCGAGCAGATGGATGCGCGGGTGGCGGCCGAGCAACTCGTGCAGAACCCCCGGCATGTCGCGGGCGGGGACCAGCCCGGCGCGGATGCTGGCGAGGCGCGCCTCCTGTTCGGCCTGGCGGGCCAGCAATCCGTCCAGCGCGGCGCGATCGGCCGGACTCGGTTCCTGGCCGATCTCGTCGAACATGCGCAACAGGGGTTCGACCCCAGCCAGCTCCTGGGCGCCAGCCTGCAGGCTGGCCTGCGCCGCCTTGCGCTTGGCGAGCAAGGGGTCGAACACCAGGGTCTGGCTGCCCATCACCAGGCCCACCAGCACCGCCGCCAGGGCCATGCCTCGCTCGCGCCGGGACAGCCGGTTGAAACGCTGGCTCCAGTCCTTCCAGATAGGCGGTGCTCTCATGGTCCGCCTGCCTCAGTCGCCGGGATGCCACCGAGGCTGAACTCGATGTATGCGGGACGGCCTGCCGCCTCGGCCTCGGTCTTGGGCGGCTTCACCTCGATACCCTGGAAACGGGTGCCGGCGAATACCGGCTCGCGTCCCAGTCGCGCGACCAGGCCCGGGATACGCTCCGCGTCGAGTGCGCGTCCATGCAATTGCAGGCCCTGCAAGCCGTTCTCCATGCGTACCTCGGTCAACCACAGCCCCTCCTGTCGCTGCCGGGCGAGGGCGCGCAGCGCCTCGGCGGGGCTCGCAGTCGAGCCGCCTCGCGTCGCCTCGATCAAGGCAAGCATGCCCTGCCCGGCCTCGATCTCGCGACCCGTGGCCTCGATCCGGGCGCGGATGTCCGCCTCGGCCCGCTGACGACTGGCGAGGAATGCGTCGCGCTGCTGCCGTGCCACCTCCACCCGGGCCGTCATCGCGCTGGCCTGCGCTTCGATGGCGCGCACCTGACGGTCCAGGATGAAACCGGCCAGGACGAGCAGCAGGGCCAGGGCGAGTCCGCTGCCCAGCACGATGTCGAGTCCCAGCCAGTCGCGGCGGATGCGCAGGCGCGGGTCGTAGAAGTTGATGTAGGCGCGCATGCTCATTCGCGCAGGGCCAGGCCGATGGCCATGAGGTCGTCGCGGTCGAGGCCGTCCGGATCGAGGCCGGACAGTGCCGACAGGTCCATCACTTCGCCAAGGTTGGCGCGCAACACCGGCACGTAGAGGTTTTCCACCAGGTAGGAATGCAGCTCGTCGAGGCCGGGCGTGGGCAGCAGCAAGAGCCGGGTGACCGGCAGGTGGCCGTACTGGCGATCGATGGTATCAAGCGAGCGCTGCAGCTCCAGCACCAGGCGGTCGAGCAGCGTGTAACGGCGCTCGCCTTCGGCGGCCGCCAGCATGGGCAGGGGCAGCTCGATCGGGCGCATGACGATTGGCGAGCCGGCAGCGCTGAATGTGAACAGGCCGCCGTCGGCGCCCAGGGAAAGCATGGCTAGACCACGCTCGGACTCCTCGAACAGGCTGGCCAGGTTGCGCTGCGCCAGCTCGACGACATCGATTGCCTCCAGAGCAATGCGGGCACGTTGATGGCGCTGCACCAGTTCGCGCACCGCTTCGAGGCGGGCGGCCACCACATGGATGAGTCGCGGCCGGCCCGGCGTGACCGTCTCGGCGACGGGCAGAATCTGGATGCTTGCCTCCTCCACCGGGAAATCGAGCTGGTCCTTCACCCGCCAGCGCATGGCCTCGGCCAGCTCCTCCTCGGGAAGATCGGGTCGCTCCTGCTGGATGAAGCGGTATTGTCCGGGGGGCAGTGCGGTGATGCAGCGGTAGCCATCGAGCGAATGCTGGCGGCGGATCTCGATCAGACGGTCCACGCTCGGAGCGCCGGTCTCGTCCAGGCGCTCCAGCCGGGTGAGGCGGGGTCGCCCTTCGGCACCGGCTTCGACATGCGCGATACGCCCGCGCGGCCCCTCGGTCAGGGCCAGCCAGCCGGGGCGTTTTTTCTTTGCAAACAGGGCCATGGACGCATCAAGGGAGAAACGACCGGAAGTGTCGTCGCAATCTTCCCAGCTCGTCAAACGATTTGTGGTCGCATTGGGCTATATTCGCGCCATGAAGATCCATATCCTTGCCGTGGGGGACAAAGCACCGGGCTGGGCCGACACGGCGGTGGACGAGTACCTGCGCCGCATGCCCCGGGAATGGGCGGTCCGTCTCATCCCCGTTCGTCCGGAACGGCGCGATGGCCAGCCGGTGGAACGCATCCGTGCCGCCGAGGCGGCGCGCATCCTGGAACGCTGTCCGCGCGATGCGCGCATCGTCGCACTCGATGAGCGCGGTGAGCAGTGGACCACCCGCCAGTTCGCCGACGCGCTGGCGGACTGGCGCGAGGATGGCCGTGACGTGGTGCTGGTCATCGGTGGCGCGGACGGCCTCGACCCGGTCTTGTTCAGCCGTGCCGAGCGCCTGCTCGGTCTGTCCCGCCTTACCCTGCCGCACGCACTGGCCCGGGTTTTGCTGGCGGAACAGCTCTATCGCGCCTGGAGCCTGCTCGCCGGCCACCCCTATCACCGCGACTGAATGCCATCGCGACAAACCGGGCTCAGACCTGCGGGTGGGCGCGTTCCTCGGCGCCGTACAGCTTGTTCAGCGCGTTGAGGTAGGACTTCACCGAGGCGATGACGATGTCGGTGTCCGCACCCTGGCCGTTCACCACCCGGCCATTGCGGGAGAGGCGCACGGTCACCTCGCCCTGGGCATCGGTGCCGGTGGTGATGTTGTTGACCG
>CAZOZD010000195.1:0-4344 GCA_964584195.1 uncultured Burkholderiales bacterium | reverse complement strand
CGGATCGAGAACCCGGCCCTCACCCAGGCCGCCGCCCCCGGCACGGGTCGGGTGTCGCGGGTAAACGTGCGCGAGGGCGAGGCGGTGCGGCCCGGCCAGCTCCTGGTCGAACTCGACCCGCGCGATTTCGCCCCGCGCGTCGATCAGGCGCGCGCCCAGGTGGCCGAGCTGGAAGCGGCGCTGGCCGGCGAGCACCTGCGCCATGCCGCCGACCTTGACCAGATCGAACGCGAACGGCAACTGCTCGCCCTGGCCGCCGAGGACCTGGCCCGTTTCGAGCGCCTGCGCCGGGAGAATTTCTACTCCCCGGCGGCGGTGGACCAGGGCCGCGCCAGCCTCGCCCGCCAGGAAATGACGGTGCGCAACCGCGAACTGGCGATCGCCGACCACGCCGCCCGCCGCGCCCAGCTCGAAGCCCGCCTCGCCCAGGCCCGCGCCAATCTGGAACAGGCGGAGCTGGCCATGCAGCGCGCCCGGGTGACGGCGCCGTTTTCCGGCTATGTCGCCAAACGCATGGTGGCGGCCGGCGATCAGGTCAGCCCCGGCCAGCCGCTCATCAGCCTCTATCCCAGGGACGGCATGGAGGTGCGGGCGCGCATCCCGGCGCCCTACCAGGACGAGATCGTCGCCCGCCTCGCCGCCGGCGAGCGCCTGCCGGCCCAGGGCGAAGTCGGCGGCCAGGCGCTGGCGCTGGAACTCATGCGCGTCGCCGGGGCGGCCGATGCCGGCGGCCTGGATGGTTTTTTCCGCCTGCGCGAAGTGCCGGCCGCGGCGCGGGTGGGCAGCCTGGTGCAGCTCAACCTGCAACGCCCGCCCAGCGCGGACGCGGTGCCCATTCCATACGCCGCGCTTTATGGGGGCAAGACCGTATACCGCGTCGCCGACGGCCGCCTCCAGGCGGTGACGGTGGAAGTGATCGGCGACCTGGCCGGCGCCCCCGGCGAACCCACCCGCCTCCTGGTCCGGGCCTCCGAACTCTCAGCCGGCACGCCCCTGCTCGCCACCCACCTGCCCAACGCCGTGAGCGGCCTGCGCGTCGAGGCGGCACGATGACGGCGCGCGGTCGCCCGACATGAGCACGCACTCCGACCGCCACGCGGTCGGCACCGGATTCATCGGCCTGTTCGCCCATCACCGGGTGGCGGGCAACATCCTCATGCTGGTGTTGCTGCTCGGCGGCCTGTTCGCACTGTCGCGCCTGAACGTGCAGTTCTTCCCCAATTTCAGCCTCGATCAGGTGAGCGTGCGGGTGGAATGGCGGGGCGCGGCCGCCGAAGATGTCGAGCAGGGCATCACCACGCCCCTGGAGCAGCGCCTGAAGGCGGTGAGCCACCTGAAGAAGCTCACGTCCACCGCCAGCCAGGGCGTGGCCTCGATCAGCCTCGAGTTCAAGGAGGGCACCGACCCCATCACCGCACTCGACGAAGTGCGCCAGCAGGTGGCCGAATTCCGCAACCTGCCGCGCGAGGCGGAAACCCCCGAGGTGAGCCGGGTGGCCCGCTACGAGCCGATCGCCCGCCTGCTGCTCAAGGGCGGCGCCAACCTCGATGAGCTGCGTCTTCTGGCGCGCCGCTTCGAACGCGAGCTGATCGCCGCCGGCATCGACAAGGTGGATTTCGCCGGCCTCCCCCAGGAGGAGGTCGCCATCGCCATTCCCGGCCACGAGCTGGAGCGGCTCGGTCTGACCCTCGACCAGGCCGCGTCGCGGCTTGCCGCCAGCAGCCGGGACACCTCCGCCGGTCTCATCGGCGAGGGCGAGATCCAGCGCGAGGTACGCGCCATCGAGCAACGCCGTGACCCCCGCGATTTCCGCGACCTCACGCTCATCGCCGGCGATGGCGCGCGGGTGGAGCTGGCGCATGTCGCCGGGATCGAGCGGCGCGCGCGCGACGGCAGCCTGTACCTGTTCGTCAACGGCGAACCGGCGGTGGAGATGCTGTTGCGGCGGGCCGAGGACGGCCACTCGCTGAAGGCGGCAGAGATACTCTACGACTGGCTGGAAAAGACCCGCCCCGGCTTGCCGGCCGGCATCGAGCTGGAGCTGTACGACGAGGCCTGGAGCCTGATCCAGGACCGCATCATGCTGCTGGTGAAGAACGGCCTGGGGGGTCTGCTGATCGTGGTGACCATCCTGTTCCTGTTCCTCAACGGCCGCGTCGCATTCTGGGTGGCGATGGGCATTCCCACCGCATTCATGGCCACCCTGGCGGTGCTCTGGCTGATGGGCGGATCGATCAACATGATCTCGCTGTTCGCATTGATCATGGCCCTGGGGGTGATCGTCGACGATGCCATCGTCGTGGGCGAGGACGCCTACGCCCACCACCGCATGGGCGAGGACCCCCCGCGCGCCTCGGAAGGCGGCGCGCGCCGCATGTTCTGGCCGGTGATGGCCTCCAGCCTCACCACCATCGCCGCATTCATTCCGCTCATGCTGGTGTCCGGACCGATGGGCAAGATCATGTTCGACATCCCCTTCGTGATGATCTGCGTGCTCATCGCCTCGCTCATCGAATGCTTCCTCATCCTGCCGGCCCACCTGCGCAGCGCATTCGTGCACAGCCCCCGCACGCTCCTGCCGCAGCGCACGGCCGGAGAACGCCCGCCCCTGCGCCAGCGCCTCGAGGCCGGCTTCGACCGCTTCCGCGACCGGGCATTCCGCCCCGTGCTCACCCACGTCATCGATTACCGCGCCACCGCCGTCGCCACCGGCATCGCCATCCTCATCCTGGCCGTGGGGCTCCTGGCCGGCGGCCGGGTCAAGTTCACCTTCTTCCCCACCCCCGAGGCGCAGACCGTGTTCGCCAACGCCACCTTCGTCGCCGGCACGCCGCGCGCCGAGGTCGAACGCTTCCTGCGCCACCTGGAGCACACCCTGGCCGAGACCGAGGCCGCCACCGGCGTGGACGTGGTGCAGCACTCGGTCAGCCGTCTGGGCGGGCTGGCCGTGGACGGCGGCGCCGGCCGCCAGGGCGACCAGTTCGGCGCAATGATCGTCGAACTCACCCCTTCGGACAGCCGCTCAGTGCGCACCGAAGCATTCATCCGTGACTGGCAGGCGCGCATCGAGCCCGCCCCCGGCATGGAAAGCTTCGTACTCGCCGCGCGCCGGCACGGCCCGCCCGGCGGCGACATCGCCGTGCGCTTCAATGGCAGCGACGCCGGCGCATTGAAGCGTGCCGCGCTCGAACTCACCACCCTGCGCGAGATCCGCGGCGTCTACGGCATCGAGGACGACATGCCCTACGGCCGCGAGCAGAAGGTGTTCCGGCTCACCCCGGCCGGCGAAGCCATGGGCTTCACCGTCGACGGACTGGCCCAGCAGCTGCGCGCCGCGTTCGACGGCCGCCTGGTGCAGATCTTTCAGGATGGCGCCGAGGAGGTGGAGGTCCGCCTGCGCCTGCCGGCGGCGGAACGGGCCAGCCTCGCCGCGCTCGACCAGGTGCGGGTACGCGCCCCGGACGGCACCTGGCTGCCACTGGCATCGGTGGCGGAATGGAGCACCCGGCAAGGCTTCGAGGCCCTGCGCCACGCCGAGACCGAGCTGGCGGTGGAAGTGACCGCCGCAGTCGACTCCAGCCAGAACAACATCAACGAGATCCTCGCCGAGCTGGAAGCGGAGGCCCTGCCCGAGATCACCGCCCGCCACGGCGTGCAATACAGCTTCCAGGGGCGCGCCGCCGACCAGCGCGAAACGGCGGGCGACATGAAGACCGGCCTCGTGCTCGGTCTCATCCTCATCTACCTGATCCTCACCTGGGTGTTCGGCCATTACGGCTGGCCGCTGGTGATCATGCTCACCATCCCGTTCGGTCTGGTCGGCGCCATCGGCGGCCACTGGATCATGGGCATCGACCTCACGGTGCTGTCCCTGTTCGGCCTCTTTGGCCTGTCCGGCATCGTCGTCAACAACGCCATCGTCCTGTTGACCTTCTACCAGCAGCAGCGGCGGCAGGGGCTGGCCGCGCGCGAAGCGGTGATCGAAGCGGTCTGCCTGCGCCTGCGCGCCATCCTGCTCACCACATTCACCACCATCGGCGGCCTGGCGCCCTTGCTGGCCGAACGCTCGATGCAGGCGCAATTCCTCATCCCCATGGCCACCAGCATCGCATTCGGCCTCGGTTTCACCCTGTTTGTCGCCCTGTTCTGGCTGCCCGCCCTGCTGTCGCTGTACGAATCGGCACACGACAGGCTGTTCCCGCACCAGGCCGCGGTCCGGACTGCCTGAGGGCGCCTGAAAATGCAATGCGCACATCTATCCGTACAGATCACACTAAACATGAACACTGTTCTGCGCACGGATGATGGGGAAACCTTCGCCGAGTATCTGACCGCCGTCCGAGA
>CAZOZD010000194.1:0-4345 GCA_964584195.1 uncultured Burkholderiales bacterium | reverse complement strand
AAGAGGAATTGCTCATCGAGCAGAGCGCCCTGCAGAAGATCTGGGTACTGCGCAAGTTGCTGTATCCCATGGACGATCTCGAAGCGATGGAATTCCTCAGCGACAAGATCCGGGCGACCAAGACCAACAGCGATTTCTTCGATTCGATGCGGCGGGGGTGATTCCGCTTTTGCGGCACGCACGGAAAAAGCCAAGGCCCGCATACGCGGGCCTTGGCTTTTTCGAGAGAGCGCGCTTCAGGATTTGAGCGCGCGCGCCCTGGCCAACAACAAAGCGCCGAGGCCGAACAAGGCGAGGGTGCCCGGTTCAGGTACTCCATTGCCATTGGGTGGCGTGTGTTGCGTGGTGATCTTGCCGGCCAAAGCGGCAAGCTTTATGTAATCATGGTTCGAGTCGTTAATACCGCCCGTCACCAGAGGGTTCGCGGCGCCGATCAGCCAGTAGCTGGACGAAATATTGCCAGGGTTGATGGATGCCTTGTTCCCGGAGCTGGACAAATTGGCGTAGTTTCCGACCAGGGTCCATCCGTTGCTGGCCAACTCGTTATATTTCAGGCCGGCCAAATCGGTGGTGACGTTGAAAGCCCCTCCCGTATAAGCCAGCACCGTGATATCGGAATCGTTTGAAGACCAGCCGATGGACACCTCGCTCAGGGAGATGGCCTGGCTGAAGGAATACAGGATGGACTCATAACGCCCGCGGTTATCCGTCGCATGTTGGGGAGACGAGGTGGATTCACCGTCCGCATGGGTCACGCCAAGTCCGCCGGAGTATTTGTTCAGCGTGGCGCGCTCTAGTTTTTCGTTAGCAGCGTTGACAGTATTGGCCCAGGCCGTTGCCGTAGCGGAAATGCTGGCAGGAGGCGCATTGGGGTCTGCGGGCGCGGGACTGGGGGTGACGGAACTGCTGGAAAGAGCGCCGCTCAAGTTGCAGCTGCTCGCCGTGCCGGAACCACTGCACGCCCCCACAGCCAGGCTGTCATACCTGTAAGTGTAGGTATACGTAGTACCGGCCTGGGCCAGACCAACCACACTCAGGCCCATGGCCAAGAGGATGCCGCGGGTGTTTGCTTGGAGTTTCATGACTCTTCCTTCACCAAGAATGCATGTACATCCATGACAGAGCAAGAACGATGCCAACCCAGTTAACACGCAATAAAACAATGGGTTACGTTCATGTACGGGAACCACGCAAAGCGGTCGCGTAAAATTTTCCGACACCTTCCTGACGCGTCGAACTGAAACTCATCATCCCGGCGAGGGCTCCGTCTCAGAGCTGCCGCAGGAGAGCGCGGGCCTCTTCCTTACCCTCGAAATCGTTCGGCGCGGCCAGGGCACCCTGCAGCTCTTTCCTGGCTTCCGCCTTGCGTCCCAACTGGTGCAAGGCCACAGCCAGGTGATACTGGATGACGGGGTTGCTGGCCGCGCGCAGGCGGGCGTCGCGCAGATAAGTCAGGCCCTGTTGCGCCTGGCCTTTGCGCACCAGGATCCAGCCGAGGGTGTCGGCGATGTTGGGATCGCCCGGTGCCAGGGCGTAGGCCTGTTGGGCATAGGAGAGCGCCTGCGGATCATTGAGCTTGAGGGTGATGTTGGCCAGGTTGTTGAGGGCGCCGGCGTCCTTGGGCCGCTTCTTGAGATAGCCCAGGTAGGTAGTTCGCGCCTGGGCCAGGTCGCCCAGACGCAGATAGGCCTCGGCCAGGGCGGCCTCGGCCGCCACGTCGCGGGGGTTGTCCCGCAGCCAGGCCTGCATCAGCTCGATGGCCGCCTTGCCCTCGCCCGCCTCCAAATGGGCCTGGAACAGGGCCAGGGTGTTGGCGCCGCTACGCTCCCTGGCCAGGGCCTGCTTGAATTCGGCGACAGCGGCGGCGGGCTTGTTCTGCGCCATGTACACGGCGCCGAGCAGGCGCGCGCTGGCGGGATGGCCGGGGTGGGCCGCGCGCAGTTGCAGGGCGCCCTTCTGCGCCTCGGCCAGCCGCCCAGCCCGCAGATCCAGTTCCACGCTCATGAAACGGGCCGACAGATGGTTGGGATTGTTGCTCAGAGCCTTGTTCAGGGCATGGCCGGCCTCTTCGAAGGCGCGCACACTCATGAGCAGTTCCGCCACCCGGGTCAGGGCGGCGCTGTCGTATCCGGCCGCCCGGCTCATTTGCGTGAAGGTGACGGTGGCCTTGCCCGGGCTCCCTTCGGCTAGGTAGGCGCGCCCCATCGCCTCCAGCGCCGGCAGGCTGTCCGGGTATAGCGCCACCAGTTCCTGGGCGACCGAGAGCGCCTTTTTCGCATCTCCTCGACGCAGGTGCAGTTCGACCAGATAGAGCACTGGCTCGAGTGGCTGGTTCTTGCTAATGCGCAGCCGCTCCAGCAGGCGGATGGATTCGCCGCCCCGTCCTTCGCTCTCCTCCACCCTGGCGAGCAGGAACAGTGCCTCGGGCAGGTCCGCGTGCGCCTTGAGGATGGCATTGAGGCGCTTGCGGGCGGCTTCCCGCTTGCCCTCGGCCAGGTCCAGGCGGGCGATATTGAGCTGCACCGGCAGGAAATTGCGATCCTTATGGGCCGCCTGGGTGAAGACCCCACGCGCGCCGGCCGGGTCCTTGCCGGCCAACAGGGCCGTGCCCAGCAGATTGAGGACAGCCAGATTGCCGGGATTCCTGGCCACCATCTTTCTCAGGACCTCGACGGCCAGGCCAGGCTCCCCGCGGCGCAGGTGGGTGGAGGCCAGCACCAGGCCAGCCCGTGTCTGGCCCGGATCCTTGGCGAAGACCTGCCGCAATTCGTCGATGCCCTGGCCGATGCGTCCCGCCCCCAGGTGGGTCATGCCCAGGCCGACGGCGGCTTCGGCGGAATCCGGAGCCAGGCGGGCGGCCCGCTCGAACAGTTCGGCGGACTGCACATACTGTTTTCTGCCCAGATAGGCCGAGGCCAGCATGGTGAGCACCTGGGGGTCCGGAGGGCTGGCCTCGGATAGTGGGGAAAGCAACCGAATGGCCTCCTTGTGTTCGCCCCTGTCCAACAAAATCGCCGCCAGCAGCTTGCGCGCGCCCGCATGGCGCGGCTGCAGGGCGATGTAGCCTTGCAGGTAGCTTTGTGCCTTTTCGAGTTCGCGCAAGCCGAAATGCGCCAACCCGCCCAACATGAGCAACTGGGCGTTGCGCTTGATCATCTCAGGCGGCAGTTGGTCGAGAATGGCTGTAGCCTCGGCTAGCGCCTTGCGGGTCGCCGCGGCGTCGCCTCGCTGCGCGGCGGCCAGCGACACCAGGTAGGCGGCACGCGGATCCGCGGCGGAGTAGGGTGCCAGAGCCTTGATGTCGGCCTCCGCCTCCTGCTTGCGGTTCAGGTCCATCAACAGGCCGGCGCGGGCAACCCTCGCGTCCAGATATTCCGGATTAAGACTCAGGGCCTTACCGTAGGCGGACAGGGCGGTCTGCACATCCCCCCCCAGGTGGGCAATGGAGGCCTTCAGGTTCCAGCTGCCCGGATCATTGGGCGCCATGGCCAGGGCCTGCTCCGCCATGGTTTTCGCCGCGGCCAGATTCTGTTGCTGCAGGAGCAAGGTGCCCTGAGCGATCCGGACCGAGGCGGACTCCGGGCTGAATTTCTCGGCCTGCCGCAAAGACTGTTCCGCCTGTTTGAGATTGCCCAGGCCCATGTAGGCGGCGGCCCGCTGGACCAGCACATCAGCCGCCACCGGTGACGGCAGGCCTTCCGGACTCACCCTGTCGAGCAGCAGCCTGTACTTGAACTGGCGGACGTAAGACTGGGCAAACAGCGGGGCCGTGACCGTACGGTCGGCCCCCAGTTTTTCCGCCTCCATCAGCGCGGCCTCGGCCGCCGCAGGGGAACCGTTGAGGAGATAGGCTTCGGCCAGCAGAACCTGGGCGGGCAGCAGCTTGGGGTTCTGCTGCAGTGCATTCTTTAATTGGACAACGGTGCCCTTGATATCGCGGGCGTCGAAGCGACGCAGGGCATCCTCGTAATAATCCGTCCCCTGTTGCGCGATGGCCTGGAAGGAAAGCAATAAACCTGTCAGCAGGCATACCGTGATCTGGCGGGCAAGGCGTGTCTTGGTGCTGGTTCTGTCCATGCTGGGATCCAATGACTTCTGAAAGTGACAAGGGAGCGCCGTGCTTGACAAGGTTCGCAACCGCCCCGCTTGGCCCCCCCCTAATAGGGTTCCATACCATCGCAAGGAAATCGCCGCGCCGCAACCCCCAAGTCCGTGGTTTGGCACCCGCCTCATCGATCGACCAGTGCCGATTCGATGTCCGATTCTGTTACAGGCAAGGTCAGCATGGCATCGATGTGGAAGCGTTGCCGCAAACGTTCCAGGGCGTGTTCATGGGCGCTCTCGT
>CAZOZD010000193.1:520-4374 GCA_964584195.1 uncultured Burkholderiales bacterium | reverse complement strand
TGCGAGACTCGTGCACGAACTCGATCGGATCCTCGATCGTCAGCACGTGGCCGTACAGGTTGTTGTTCACGTGGTCGACCATCGCCGCCAGCGTGGTGCTCTTGCCGGAGCCGGTGGGGCCGGTCACCAGCACCAGCCCGCGCGGCTTCAGCGACAGCTCGGCGAACACGCGCGGGCACTGCAGTTCCTCCAGCGACAGCACGCGCGACGGGATGGTCCGCAGCACGGCGGCCGCGCCGCGGTCCTGGTTGAACGCGTTGACGCGGAAGCGCGCCAGCCCCGGCAGGTCGAACGAGAAGTCGCACTCGAGGTTCTCGTCGAACATCTTGCGCTGCGCGTCGTTCATGATGTCGTAGATCATCGCGTGCACGTCCTTGTGTTCCAGGGGCGGCAGGTTGATGCGGCGTACGTCGCCGTGCACGCGGATCATCGGCGGCAGGCCTGCGGTGAGGTGCAGGTCGGAGGCCTTGTTCTTGACCGCGAAAGAAAGGAGGTCGGAGATTTCCATTATAATTCCCTCGTTTGAGCAGGCACTTGGGCTGATTTTCAGGGGGTTTCGGGCATTATGGGTGCAATCGCCACCGCCTTGCAAGCGTGCCGGAAACGCATTGAAAACGCCTGTCACGCGGCCGGACGCGACGCAGACACCGTAACCCTGCTGGCAGTGAGCAAGACATTTCCGGCCGACGCAATACGAGCCGCCTGGGAAGCCGGCCAGCGCGGTTTCGGCGAAAGCTACGTCCAGGAGGCCCTGGCCAAGCAGGACCAGCTTCTCGACCTCGGCATCGAATGGCATTTCATCGGCCCCATCCAGGCCAACAAGACCCGCCCCATCGCCGAACGATTCGCCTGGGCGCATGCCGTCGACCGCGACCGCATCGCCGAGCGACTGTCCGCCGCCCGACCCGATTCCATGCCGCCCCTCAACGTATGTGTCGAGGTCAACGTCGGCGGCGAGGCGAGCAAACATGGCGTGGCACCCACCGAGGCGCTGGCCCTGGCGCAGCGTGTGGCGACCTTGCCACGCCTCAAGCTGCGCGGTTTCATGACCATTCCCCGCCCCGACCCCGACCCGGCGGCACTGCGGCGCCAGTTCGCCCGGCTGCGCGAACTGATGCACGCGGCGAGGGCCGCGGGCCTGGACCTCGACACCCTGTCGATGGGCATGTCGGCCGATCTTGAATACGCCATCGCCGAAGGCGCCACCCTGGTGCGGGTGGGCACCGCGATATTCGGCACACGCGAACCAAAGGACTCCCAATGAACCTGACCTTCATCGGCGGTGGCAACATGGCCACCGCACTCCTCGGCGGACTGATCGGCCGCGGCCATGCGCCCGCGGCGCTGACCGTCATCGAACCCGATCCGGAGCGGCGCAACGCCCTTGTCCACCGCTTTGGCGTCCAGGTCCAGGCCGAGACCGACTCCATTTCCGCATGCGACATCCTCCTGCTGGCGGTCAAACCGCAGATCCTGCGCACCGTGTTGCGCGCCCTCCCGCCCCTGCCCGCCCATGCCTGCGTGCTGTCGGTGGCGGCCGGAGTGCGCGCCGGGGACATCCAGCGCTGGCTGGGCGGACATGCCGCGATCGTCCGCGCCATGCCCAACACGCCCGCCCTGATCGGCGCCGGCATCAGCGGCGCATACGCATTGGAAGCGGTGAGCGCAGCGCAACGGGCCGCCGTCACCCAGGTCCTGGAGGCGGTGGGCGAGGTGGTCTGGGTGGATGACGAAACCGCCATCGACGCGGTGACCGCAGTCTCCGGCAGCGGCCCGGCCTACGTCTTCTATTTCATCGAGGCGCTGGAGGCCGCTGCGCGCGAGCTGGGCCTCAGCGCGGACACCGCGCGCCGGCTCAGTCTCGCCACGGTCGAGGGCGCGGCCGCCCTGGCCCGGCACGAAGCCGTCGAACCGGCCGAACTGTGCGCCCGGGTCACCTCGAAGGGGGGCACCACCGAGCGCGGCATCGCCGCACTCGACGCGCACGGATTCCAGACCGCGGTCCTTGCCGCCGCCCGCGCCGCCGCCGCCCGCGCCGCAGAACTGGGCGACGCGCTCGGAGCCGAGCCATGACCCGGGCAAGCCACACCTCCTGGAGAACGCCATGTTGATGGATGCCAGCCAGTTCCTGCTGCGGGTGCTGTTCGATCTCGCCGCCATCGCATTCGGACTCAGGTTCTACATGCAATGGACGCGGGTGCCCTTCCACAACCCATTCGCCCAGTTCATCGTCCGGGTCACCGACTTCGCCGTGCGTCCCGTGCGGCGCGTGGTCCCCGGGCTGTTCGGGCTCGATCTGGCCAGCCTGCTCCTGTTCCTGCTGGCGCAGGCTATGCTGGTGCTGCTCTCGCATGCACTGCTCGGCTACCCCTTCCTGGTGGCCGACGCCCAGGTCTGGCCGGGATTCATGCTTATCACCCTGGCTGCGGCGCTGAAACTGGCGCTCTATGTCGGCATGGGCCTGGTGCTGGTCCAGGCCCTGCTCAGCTGGATCAACCCCTACGCACCGCATGCCGCCGTGCTGCATGCACTCACCCGGCCCATGCTGGCGCCCTTGCAACGCTTCGTGCCCGGCATCGGCGGCATCGACCTCAGCCCACTGGTGGCGCTGATCCTCATGCAGCTCGTGCTGATCGCGCCACTGGCCGCGCTGGAACGCTACGCGCGAAGCCTGATCTGAGCCGGGCATGTATCTGCGCGAGGTCGACGAAGGACACTGCAAGTTGAACCTGCATGTGCAGCCGGGCGCGGCCAGCACGGGCCTGGCGGGCGAGCATGACGGTGCGCTCAAGATTCGCATCCGCGCCCGTGCCGTCGAGGGTGCCGCAAACACCGCCCTGCTCGACTTCCTGGCCGAATGCCTGAGCCTGCCCCGGCGCGAGCTGCACCTGCTGCGTGGCGACCACAGCCGGCGCAAGACGATCGCCCTGCCACTTTCCGCCCACGAGGCCCGCCACCGGCTGGGGCTGGAATGAACATGAAAACCTGAGTTGAACCACAGAGTCACAGAGAAAAACAGAGGTTTGTTGCACTCTCCAGCATCACCCGTTGGGTAAGCATGGGCTGCCCGGGAAACGCCAAGATTTGCTCGGGGTTCTCTGTGAACTCTGTGTCTCTGTGGTGAGGGATTTAGGATAATCATCCGGACAGACAGCCCGTCACCCGTCACATAGCGCTCTTTCACGCTAAACTTCCCCGCCATGCGCACCCAGAACACCCGACTCAGTCGTCGCTGCCCCGCCTGCGGCGGGCGCGGTCACGCCGAGGCCCGGTTGCCGGTGGGGAGCGCCGCGCGTCCGGGAGAGCTCGATCTGGACGACCCGCGCGGCCTGACCGAGCGCCTCAGCCTGGGCACACTGCTCGCACTGGTCGAGGCCCTGCCCTACAAGATGTTCATCTGCCAGCGCTGCCGGCACGAGTTCCGCATGGAAAACCGCAGCAGCAAGGAACAGCTGTTCAGCATGCTCACCGCCATGCAGCCGGTGGCCGCCACCCCGCCTGAGAAACGTCGCCGGCCGGCCCGCCTGCCCGTGGCCACACCGGCTCCAGTCAGCGCGACTGCGCCCAGTACGGTGGTCACGCCCCAGCCCCGCCCGGCCCCTGCACGCACCGCCGCGCCCCCCCGGTCCGTGTCCCCGCCCCGGCCCGCACCCGCTGCGCCCGAGCATGTAACCGAGGCGGAAGACTGGGAACCGTATCGCCTCGATCACGACCTCGACTCATTGTTCGACCAGTTCGAGTCGCCCGAATCGAGACCGGGCCCCTGAACGGGCGACCCTTCGGGTATCCTCACCGCCATGAAACCGAACCGCGCCTCCGCTGTCGCCCTGTCCATACTCGGCATCGTCGAGCAT
>CAZOZD010000193.1:0-507 GCA_964584195.1 uncultured Burkholderiales bacterium | reverse complement strand
CACCATCGTCGCCAGCCACCGCGAGGTGATGGTGATGATCGAGAACGGCGAGGTCACCCTGGCCGACCTGCTCCTGATGTTCCTGTATCTTGAAATCCTGGCCATGGTGGCCGGCTACTACCAGTCCGGCAAGCTACCGGTGCGCATTCCGATCTACATCGCCATCGTCGCCCTGGCACGCTATCTGGTGCTGGACATGAAGGAGATGGACATCTGGCGCCTGCTCGGCATCGCTGCGGCGATGGCCCTGCTCGCCCTGGCGGTACTGGCGATCCGCTATGGCCATGCCCGTTTTCCCTACGACGACGGCCCCACCCCCAGCGTGGGCCGACCGCACCAAGAGACCCCATGAAATTCGACCTTGAATCCTTCCGTGCCTGGAAGAACCGCAGCGTCACCCTGCTCGGCATGTCCGGTGTCGGCAAGACCCACATCTCCCGCATGCTGCGCGAGCACGACTGGTTCCATTACTCCGGCGACTACCGCATCGGCACCCGCTATCTCGAC
>CAZOZD010000192.1:0-4411 GCA_964584195.1 uncultured Burkholderiales bacterium | reverse complement strand
CCACTCGCCAGAGCAAATGTGCTGCGCCACGGGCACCCGAAAAAGCTTAAGTAAGTGCCATTCGGGTCTGACCCCGTTTCCACCTGACCCCGTTTCCAACCCCGTTTCCACCGGGGTTATCGTGTCTGACCCCGTTTCCACCGGGCAGACACAGTCCGTTCTGTCGCTGGTGATCTGTCGTAATTTTTTACACTTGTGCTTTCCTCTAGCCCGGCAGAAATCCACTCGATGATACTATTTTCTTATAAAACATGTGGTTATCATCCATATAAAGGTGTTGGCACGGCTCATGCTTATTTCACACCAAGGTGTACAACGCCTTAACCGTTTAACTTTTCTGAAGGGGTTCAACATGAAAAAGACTCTGCTTTCCGCCGCCCTGGTCACCGCCCTGGCCGCCGGTGCCGCTCCCGCTTTTGCCACCGCATTCACCTCCACCAGCCCCCAGGGCCTGGACGTCACCACCGTGGGCGCCTCCACCGTCGGCGGTATCGTCGTGCAGCTGGTCGGCACCAACAATGTCAGCGTGGTCAGCCAACTGGCCGCTTCTAGCCTGTTCGTCGGTTTCGCCCATACCGGAACCCCTGCCGCCAACCAGGGTAACCCCCTCACCATCGGCACCCAGACCGGCTTCACCGCCGCCCTCCTCGCCAACCTGGGTGGCGGGCTGCAGTCCGCCTCCTTCCGCTTCTCGCTCTTTGACGGTGACACTGGCGCCGGCAACTTCGACTACAATGATAACACCCTGCTGGTGAACGGCCTGGATTTCGGCAACTGGTCCGCCGTCCAAGCTGAGAACACCACCAGCGCGGGCGCCGCGACTAGCTTCGGCTTCAGCGGCGGCGGCTTCCGGAACAACCTCCTGGACACCGGCTGGTTCACCTCGAACGACGCCGCCCTGATGAGCAGCCTGTTCACCAGCCTGACCAGCAGCAACCAGATGGTGTTCGGGTTGCGGGATCGCGATCCCAACGACAACTTCTTCGACTTCACCCAGGGCATCGACCAGAGCCTGATCAACGTCGGCCAGGGCCCGGGTGTGGTCAACCCCGTGCCGGAACCGGCCTCCCTGGCCCTGCTCGGCCTGGGTCTGGCCGGCCTGGCGATGGCGCGCCGCCGTCGCGCCTGAGCGGCGCGTCCGCGGGCGCGACGCCTGTTGTAGAGTGGGCCCATGCGGGCCCACTTTTTTAGTCAATGCCCGCACCGCCGTCCGCCGGCGGTGTCCCGCCACGGATCATGCCTGTTCGCGCGCTGCCGCCCCATTTGATCGACGAACTGCGCCGGGCTGCAGCCGCACACCAGGCTGGCCGCCTGGAACGGGCGGAGGCCCTGTACCTGCGGCTCCTGAAAAAAGCCCCGAGCCTGGCCGAGCCGCCCTATCTGCTCGGCAGCATCGCGTTCGAGCGGGGCCGCCTTGCCTATGCCTTGCAACTTTCGGAAGACGCCTTGCAGGGCCAAACCGACTTCGCGCCAGCACACCTGTTGCGCGGCAATGTGCTGGCGGCCATGGGACGTCACGCGGAAGCGGAGGCTTGCTGGCGCCGCACGGTGGAACTGTCGCCCGGCGAACCCGCCGCCCACGTCAACCTGGCCTTGCGCCTGTGCGAATTGGGCCGCGCGGATGCCGCCCTCGCCCATGCCCGCCATGCCCTGGCAATCAACCCAGTGCTTTTCCGCGCGCATTACGCCGCCGGACTCGCACTACTGCAACTGAAATCCCTCGCCGAGGCGGAGGCGTCATTTGCCGCCGCCCGGCGCCTGGCGCCGGACAACATCGAGATCCTGCGCGCGCACGGCCGGGCCCAATGCATGCTGGACAAGGCGGACGATGCATTGGAAACCTTATGCCGGGCGCTGGAATTATCGCCCCACGATGCCGAAGCACGCCGCGCCCATGCCGAAGCGCTGTTGTCCCGAGGCCAGCTCGCCGCCGCGGAGTCCGCCCTGCGCGCCCTGGCGGCCGAGGCATCCCGACCCCACGACGTGGTCGGCGCTGGGCGACCTGCTGCGGTCCACGGGCCGTTTCGAGGAAGCCGCCGGCGCCTACCGCCGGGCGCTGGCCATGGATTCCGGCGCCATCGACGCCCTGGCCGGACTGACACTGGGCAAGAGCCCCCTGTCCCCGCAAGAGGCGGCGAATCTGGAGAACGCGGCCCATCGCTCCGAATTGTCGGCTCCCGACCGCGCGAAACTGCTGCACGCCCTGGGTCGTCATTGCGAGCACCTCGGCGCCCTGGATCAGGCATTCCAACATCACGCGGCCGCCAAGCGCGCGGTGCGGGATTCGGTCCTGGCCACGGGCACGGGCTTTGACGTTGACGGGTTTGCGAGAAAAATCGACGCGCTGATCGAAGCCTGGTCGCCGGATCAGGTCAAGCGACTCGCGGCGGCCGCGCCGCGGGATGCGCGTCCCGTGTTCATCGTCGGCCTGCCTCGTTCGGGCTCCACACTAGTCGAGCAAATCATCGCCAGCCACCCCGATGCCGCCACCCTGGGCGAGCGCATGGATATTCCCGCAATCGCGGCTCAACTGGTGGATGTAGCCAACCCGGAAAACCTGGACCCCAATGCAACGGCAGCCTTGGCCTGCGAACACCTGGACATGCTGTCCAGGCTCGCTGGTCAGGCACGCATCGTGGTTGACAAGCAGCTCGACAATATCTTCCGGCTGGGCCTGATTGGCGCCCTCTTCCCCGATGCACGCGTGGTGTTATGTCAACGGGATTTGCGCGACCTGGGCCTTTCCTGCTACCTGCAGGAATTCACGGGCGCCTATAACGAGTTCCTGGATCTGGGAGATATCGGGCATCGCGCATTGCATACCCAGCGCCTGGCGAGACATTGGTTGGCAAATCCGCCCCTTCCCATGCTGCGAGTCCAGTATGAAAACGTCATCCGCGATCTGGAAGGCCAAGCCCGCGCGATGTTCGATTTCCTTGGGCTGGACTGGAATCCGGCATGCATCGACTTCCACCGCACCGCGCGCCGCATCAGCACATCGAGCGATTGGCAAGTGAAACAGCCCCTATATGATCGCTCCGTCGGAAGATGGCGCGCTTTCGAAGCGCATCTGCGCCCCCTCCTGGAGGCGCTGGACGGCGAAACGGGGTAGGAATGATGCCGAAATATGTGAAGGAAGAAGCGCCCCGCTTCCCCGCTTCGCTGGACGGGCGGCTGCAGGCGTTCAATTCCCGGGAGCAATGCTGGCCTTCGCCTGACGGCGCCTGGTGAAAGCCACCATGCCCAGAGTCGCCGCGCCGATCACCAGCAACAGAATCGTGCCAGGCTCGGGCACGCTGTCCACGTTGAAGATGTGGTAGGTGCCGCTGAAAATTGGACGTTCACCCCCCAGAAAAATGGCCGCGGTACGAACGATGAGGGGCTGGCCATCCGCGGTGATCTTCGTCTGGCTCCGCATGTCGCAGCCGTCGGTGAACTGAGTGCTTAGCAGCAGGCGATATTGTCCGCTGTTGATCGTACCGGACAAGCCTGAAAGATTGCTGCCCTGATCCAGACACTCCTTCCTCAACATGCTTCCGCTTGAGGTCTGAGCCATCCACTCTCTCCATGTATGAGTGGAAGTTAGTCTGGAACTCATTGAACCGCTGAAGACGATCGGATTACCCGATGGATTATTAGCCGGATTAGCATTCGTGTTTTGGGGGAGGTTCTGGCACGCGCCCGTAGCGGGAGTGACAGGGTTAGGCACGGCAGCCGTAGGGGGCGGATTGTCAATGGTAAGAGTAAAGCTGGTTCCATCCCGATTGACCCCTCCAAGCCCAATGATCTTTTCAGGGTTGTTCGGGTTGCTGATCAAGGAGTTTCTGCAAATCTCTGGTTTGGGTGTGCTGGCATCCTTGAGCCAGATCGTGTTGGCGAGGGCACCTTGGGCCAGCAGGGCCAGCGAACAGAAAGCGAGCAATCGGGTCTTGTGCATGATGCTTCTCCGGATAAGCGTGCCGGCATGAAAAGTGCCAGCCTTTATAGATATAAAGCAAGATTCAAGCCAACATATAAAAATCAGTGGGTTAGCGTGATTTCGAGCCGCCCCGTGAGCAATGTGTAAAGAAGCCCGACACTCCCTACACCCATGCATCACGTCTGTATCTGCCTGACGCTCGGCGTACCTCTCGCGGCGCCAGGCCGGTGAGAATCACGGCAATGACGATCAGGTGATAGGGCAGTGCCCAATAGGCGATGCCAAGAGTGATGCCGCCTACGGCGTAGGCCACGAGGGCGGCTTGCAGCATGGCGGCGTAGTCGCCGATCCAGGCGCTTTCGCCGCGGCCATGCCGCCAGGCGAGCACGCCGAGGCTGGTCAGGGTGCCCAGGAACAAGGCCACCCACAGGCCCAGGCCGACGAAGCCGTGCTCCGCCAGCATCTCCACGTAGGCGCTGTGCCAGTCCAGGG
>CAZOZD010000191.1:0-4454 GCA_964584195.1 uncultured Burkholderiales bacterium | reverse complement strand
GCCCTCCGCAAGGGACATTTCATGCATCGATCTTCATTGCTCCAACAACTCGACTCCATAGGCGACGCAGGGATCCAGGGACTGGGACACCAGCCGGGCCGCCGTTTCCAGACTAGCACCTGCTTCCAGCCGGGCCAGCGCTTGGGCGAGGGGGCCGGCGGGGTGGAAATTCCATTCCGTGGGGGCAACGATGCGGTACTCCTCCACCTTGCCGTCTTTCAGCCTGACCACGTGGATCAGGAGGCCGCGGGAGGTTTCCACGCCCGCCATGCCGGCATTGTCCCCCAAGGGCCAGGCCCGGATCACCTCGACGCGACCCGCGGACATCGATCCGCCGCGCAGGTGTTGCGGCAATTCCGCCAGTTCCAGCAGGCGGGCCAGCAGGCGGGCGCCGGCGCCGCGTCCATGCCGGTCGATCCAGGCGAGCAGGAGGGGATGGGCCGCCGCGCGGGCGACTGCGCCGGTTTCGGCCGGATCGCCCAGCCAGGTCGGGGCGGCGCAGAAACCCGGTTCGTCCTGGGCTCGCCGGGCCAAATCCCGGGCGGAGGCATCATCCAGGTCCGCCAGGGCCGGCAACAGCGCGCAATGGCTGACGCCCGGGTCCGGCCCGTCACCCAGGTCGGCAAACAGCTTTGCCACCATGGTGGCGCCTGATTGGCGCCAAGCGTCGAAGCTGGCCCCGTCGCGAACCAGCCAGGCGGCCGGCGTCTCGCCCAGCATCACAGTCACCAGCAGGTCCTCGAGGGCATCGGCGAAGCGGGCGGGCTCGGCGGCGGCCTGCCGCAGCTTGAGCAGGCTGGGCATGTCCGGCGTCCGGCCGGCCTGTTCCGGCCAGTTCAGGAGCAGACGCCAGGCGTGTTCCTGGGCCAGTTCGACGAGCACCTCCCGCTCGCGTCGCTGCCGGACCTCCATGGCGGGCTCGATGCCGAGCGCGGCCTCGCAGGCGGTCCGGGCAGCCGCCGTCTGGGCCTTGCCGCACAGGCTGAAAACGAGGCCGGCCAGGCCGGCGGCCTCTTCCGGCCCGCGTCCGGCCATGAGCTTCTGCGCGAACTGGGGCCGGGAGGAGCAGATTTCCACGCCGGCCACGGCCGCCCCCTTGCGGGTCAGGCGGATGTCGATGCGGCCTTCAAGACTGGTACTCAAGCCCCGTCTCCAGGCCGCAGCAGGGCGCCGAGGAAACCACGCCGGCTGACCGGCTTCTCCAGCTTGGCGGACAGGCCCACGGGCGCCCGCGGCGGGTCGGGTTGCGGCACCGCCGGCGTGAAGAGTTCCTCCAACACCGCCTGTGCCACCGCCCGCGCGCCATCCATGTCCGCGAATTCGAACATCGGCGAGAACAGCGAACTGGTCAGGTAGGCACCCAGTTCGTCCTCGTCGGCCGCCAGGAATTCGTAGCTGCCCGCCGGCAGTTCGACGTCCCGCTTGCTGCCGCTGGATTGTGCCTCCCAGGCCGCATCCGGCCCGGGCAGGGCAATCAGGTTCATGAACCAGGGGGTGATGAGCACGCCTACCCAGTCGCCGTGCCAGGAGCGGAACCCTACCGCCTCCACCGCCAAGGCCGGGTTGAGGAGACCGACGCCGGCCATGCGGGTGGCGGCGATGTGGCGAAAGACGGCCTCAAGGGCGGCGGAGGGGTCCTCCCCCCTTTGCAGAGCGTGGTCGTTGCCGCCGTTTTGTTGCGGCATTACAACCACGGCCTACCCCTTGCGGGGGAAAGTGGGGTTGGGGGGAATTTGACGGCGGCGGTCATGGCCATGCCACGCAGAGATCGCCCCTGCCCCCTTTATCCCCGCACGGGGGCTTTATGAAAGGGGGGAGATAAGCAGGTTGTACGTCAGTCATCCAGCACCATGAATTGCTCTCGGGCGCCGTCGCAGTTGGGACAGCGCCAATGGGGAGGCAGGTCCGCAAAAGGCGTGCCGGGGGGAATTTGCCAGACCGGATCGCCCTCGGCCGGGTCGTAAACGTGCCAGCAAATCTTGCATTCCAGCCGGGCGCCCGGCGGCAACCGACCTGAGTCGCCCAGGAAGGAGCCTTCGAAGGTGGTCATGGCGGGAATCACTGAACCTGTTTGCACTGCAACATGATGGCCCTCGACACCCGGTTTTGTCTCCCCTTTTGTCATTGGGGAAAACATATCATCCAATCCATGCCAGGACTTCGGACAACCGCCCGGCGCTGTCGTTCAGGTCCTCGGCCGCGGCACGGGCCACCTCGGGGACATCGGTCACCTCCAGGGTGTTGAGGATGAGGGCGTCCTGGGAGTTGAAGAACTGCACCCACCAGACCCGGGCGACCCCGGTGGCGGTGATGCGGCAGTTGCCGTAGCCCCGCGAAAGCAGGGTGACCCGGCCCCGTCCCAGGCACTGGTCCAGCCAGGCGGCGTCCTCGGGGCAGAAGGGCAACAGGGAGAGGTTGATCACATGGCTGGCGGCACTGGGCCGGGCCACCTGGTCGGCGATCTCGGCCACCAGGGCCGGCGCGTTGACCACGCCGGGGGCAAGCTCGACCTGGAGGGGCGCGGCCAGTCCATCCCGGGCGGCCAGGCGCACGGCGGCGGGCACATCCCCAACTTCCACCCGATCGGCGAAGGCGTGGCCTTCCAGATCCCGGCCGCGCAGGCGCCAGACGCCGGCGAACACGCTTTCCTGGATGAACAGGGTGCCGGATTCGCCCGTCACCTGGGCGCCAACCTCTCCTTCGCCCAACACCTGGTCGATCAGAACGCGGTCGGCCTCGGCCAGGCCGCTCATGTCCAGGCTCACCGTGCCCTGGCCGGCGCGCCAGTTCCTCACGGCTTCGAGCAGGAGCCCCAGCCAGACCTTGACATCGGTGCGTCCGCGCACTTCTTCCGGTTCCGGCAGGATCGGCGGCCGGTAGGTGCGCATGTCGTGGGGCATGGGCAGGTAGTCCAGGGCTTCATCTTCCTGCTGGGAACCGGGACCACGGATTTCGCCAAACGCGACGACGGGGATGGGGAAAGCTTGCATGGCGTGTACCTCAGTGGCAGTTCTCAGTGGCAGTTCGATGAAGTAGCGGCGGAACTGACCGGAATGCCGATGGAAGGCGGCCGGTTCTCGGGAGTGGCCAGCAATTCGTTGATGCGCCCCAGATAGACGGACCAGTCCTGGATGCCGGAAATCACGCCCACGTAAGCGCCGCCGCGCAGGAACACCAGGGTGGGCCAGCGGTTGAAGCCGTAGCGCGCCTGCATGGCGGGTTCCAGTTCCGAACTGGCGATCCCGGCCCGGAAGCGTCCGGGGAAGGCGCGCAGGATTTCCGGCAGCACCACGGCCACGTCCAGGCATTCCGGGTACAGGACCGGGTCGCCGGCGCAGAACAGGACGGCATCGCCGGGGGCGGCGTTCCAGGCTTCCATGTTGCCGGCATCGAGCAGGGGATAGCCGAATTCGTCGATCAGACGGGCGATCAGGGGGTGTTGCGGGATCATGGCGTGATTCCTCTCAGATGAGGGGGGAGTTCGGGGGTGCGCTCGAACAGGTCGGCGAAATGGACGGAGATGTCGGTCTCGCCAGCCATGACGGCTTCCAGTCCGTCCAGGGCGGCGTTGACGCGGGCGGCGGATTCCTGGTCGATGACTTCCCGGGCGGCGTCGATGAAGCAGAGCAGCCAGGTGCCGGGGGGCTGCTCGCCCACCAGGGCCAGGTCGATTTGCCTTGTGCCGCCGCGCCCGTGGCAATGGGCGACGTAGCCGTTGCACTCGATGACCCGCATGGGGAGGCCTAGGCACATGGCGTGGCGCTCCGGGGCGGCTTGAATCCCTCCTGTCCTTCCCGTGCATAAGCGAGAAACCCTTCACCGATCCGAGGCGGGGCTCCCCCCTCTTGCAAAGGGGGACCTGGGGGGATTTTCACGACACGAATCATCTCGCACCCGCCAGAAACCGCCCATCGCCCAGGCGGCAAGCCATCTCCGGGCTGGGCCGCTGGCCTTCGTAGCAACGAATATCCAGACTGTCCAGGGTGATACGTTCCGCGCCATCGGGCAACTCGGCGCGACGCTCCGGTCTGGCCAACCAGGCGTAAAGAGTGTCCAGTGTGATATCCAGCACCTCCGGCATGCGCGCCTTGACCGTGTCGGACAGGCTGCCGCCGTAATCGTCCAGCGTTTCCGGCTGGCAGCCGATCAGCATCACGCTGTCCGGATTCCAGCCGCGCAGTTGAGCCACTGACAGCACTTCCTGAAAACCGGTCTGGTGCAGGCTCATTTTCTTGACCCCCATGAAGCGCGGCACTTCCTCGTCGCGCACCACTTTCAGCGTGCCCGGCGGCAGGCCGTAATCGACCGCGTCGAGGATCAGCAATTTGCGGCAGCCTTCGATGTAGGGCAGCAGGTAAAGCCCTTGCGTGCCGCCATCGAGCAGCCGGACGCCGGGGCGGAACGACCAGTCGGCATGCAGCTTTTCCAGCGCCCGCACACCGAAGCCTTCATCC
>CAZOZD010000190.1:0-4490 GCA_964584195.1 uncultured Burkholderiales bacterium | reverse complement strand
GGTGGGACGAAAGCCTGGTCGCCGACTACGAAGCCCTGGCCGGTGTGATCCGCCGCCCGGTCGACGAAGTGGTTGCGATCGTCCACGCCAATGCGCACCGCGCCGCGCGCTTTGGCTACTGGATTCCGGCGCCCCCGGCGGCCGCCTGGCTGCCCATGCTGCCCGGCCCCTGGCCACCGGACCCCTACGACGACCAGGAGATTGCCGAAGAATCCGGTCCGGCGACCAGCAAGGCCAGCCCTACGCCCAGGCGCGCCCGAAACCCGCCGCGACGCAAGCTCCCGCGCCAGCACGGGCTCCTTCCCGCCCGGCGGTCCCCACCACGCCCCCCTCCTCAGCGCCGGCGCCCATGCCGGCCGCCAGCGTGCATTGCACGGTTCCCGATGCCCAGGTGCTCAAGGACAGCCTGAAGATGATCGAAGGGCATCTGGACGGCAGCTACAACCTCACCCAGATGTCCGCCGTCATCCTCAAGGGACTGCACCAGGGCCTGGGACTTTCCCGCATCCTGTTCGCCATGGTCACCCCGGACAAGAAGCGGGTGAAGAGCCGGTTCACCCTCGGTGTGCCAAGCGATGATCCATTGCGCCGCTTCGAATTCAGTCTCGAAGGCCGCGACCTGTTCGCCCAACTGATGCGCAAACCGCAGGGCGTATGGCTGAACGAAGGCAACCGCGCCAAACTGTGGCCCATGCTCGGCGCCGAAATGCAGGCGATGATCGGCGAGGGTGACTTCTTCGCCATGTCCCTCCATGCCAACGGCCAGCCCACCACCCTCATCTACGCCGACCGCGGCCACGGCGAATGCGGACTGGACGCCCATACCTACACCGCCTTCAAGATGTTCTGCCTCACTGCCGGGCGCGGCCTTTCACGACTCAAGGCCTAGCCGCCTGCCGGACTTGGGACGGATCTCCCACGCCTGCGGGAGAGCGACCCATATTTGGCTTGCGACGATCGCTCAAGTCCATCAGGCGTCTGGGTCACGACGCGGGTCAAGCCGCCGCGTGACTCACGGACAGCACTCACCCCAGCCGCTCTCCGCTCATGCCGTTCTGGCGCGGTGGCATTGCCAGGGTCGGCGTTTCCTCGCGCAGGCGTTCGAGCAGATCAATGGAAGCAAAGCCGTCTCCAGGCAGGCCGCGGTCGGTCTGGTAGGCACGGATGGCGGCGCGGGTACGTGCGCCGATGACACCATCCGGCTCGCCGGGATCATAGCCGAGCCGTGCCAGCCGATTTTGCAGCTCGGCGCCCTCGGCCACGCTCATGCGGCGATTGTCGGCTCCCCGCCCCCCCGCCAGGGGAGGCATGCCGGCCAGGCGGTCGGCCAGGTGCCCCACCGCCAGGGCATAGTGTATGGAGCGGTTCCAGCTCAGGATGATCTCAAAGTTGCGATAGACCAGAAAGGCCGGGCCGGCATGTCCCTGAGGCAGGATCAGTGCGGCACGCAGATCGACGCCCGGCAAGGGTCCGCCATCGGCGCGGGTCACCCCGAGCGCGGCCCATTCAGCCAGGCCTTTCTTGCTGTCCAGACCGCTGTGGCGAAGATCGAAGCCGGCCGGCAGGCGCACCTCGCGTCCCCAGGTTTCACCCTCGCGCCAGCCCAGGGCGCGCAGGAAATTGCCCGCCGAAGCCATGGCGTCGCTCAGATTGCCCCATAGATCGATTCGGCCATCGCCATCGCCGTCCACGGCGTGACGGACAAAGGTGGAGGGCATGAACTGCATCTGCCCCATCGCCCCGGCCCAGGAACCGAGCATGGATTCGGGCGCGACATGGCCGGCCTCAAGAATCTCAAGCGCCCGCAACAGCTCGCCCCGGAAAAACTCGCCGCGACGCCCCTCGAACGCCAGTGTGGCGAGCGCCCGGGGGACCGGGAAGCTGCCCAGATGGCGACCATAATCGGTTTCCAGACCCCAGAAGGCCACCAGGAAACGCGCCGGGATCCGGTAGCGGCTCTCCAGTTCGGCCAGCAGGACGGCCTGTTCGCGCATCCTCGCCTGCCCGGTCTCGATCCGGCCCGGGGTCACGCGACGATCAAGATAATTCCAGAACGTATCGAGGAATTCGGGTTGGCGGCGATCGAACTCGATCACCCGCTCGATGGGAGCCGCGCCGGAAAGCACGGCGTCGAATGTCTCGGCTCGGATGCCACGCGCCAGGGCATCCTGGCGCAGGCTGGCGAGCCAGTCGTTGAACGCGGGGCTGGTCTGTGCCCAGGCGGGCGCCGGCGCAATGGCAATCAACGCGCTGGCCAGGCAAGCCGCGCGGAGGACGCGAATGGATAGGCGGTGGGTCATGCGATGCAAGGGCTCGGTTGGTGGGCCAATGGTTGGAAGCCTAAAGGCATAAACGCTTGAAAGGTTGAACTGGCGGATCGATCGGGAATGGATCGATGGGCAGGCTAACACAGCCCGGCCTGCAAACGCCAAGCCAACGGCGACCATCAAGTCCGCTCCACGGATGTCCGATAATGAAATCAGCCGGGATGTTCCGGTGCGCGCCTTGGCGTCACCGCCATCGCCGTGAGGAGGAGAGTCGCATGCGTCTGCCCGTGGAACCCATTCCCCGCCTGCCCGCGCCGAAGGATCTGTTCGCGATCTATCGCAAGCCGGCCGTGACGGGAGCCCCCCGCATCGCCGGGGAGGCCGCGGCGACGCCTGCCCGGGCCCCTTCGCCACCGCCGCCAGAACGTGAACCCCCGGGGTTTGCCGAGGCCCTGCGCCGCCAGGTCCAGGCTGGCGAAACACCTCCACCGCTCAGCGACCGACGCCGCTATTGCCGGCGTGTCACCAACCAGCAGGTCCTGCTCGACACCCGCAGCGGCGAAGACCGCCGCCACGGTGCCCGGCGCGAATCGGACCCGGTACTCGGCGTGGACGAGGAAATCTGAGTCGGGCCGGAAGGGCAAAGGGATTCCTTATTTCAGCTCCAGCCATTGATCAAAGGCGGCAGCCTGGCCGAGCCGATGGCCGTTGGTATCGATGAGGTTCCACACCGTGGCCCGCTCAATGCGGAAGCGGCGGCCACTCTTGCTGATGCGCACACCGCTGTAATCGTCGACATGGCCAAAGACCGCCACCCGTTCCAGCAGGCGCTGGCGTTCATCGCGGGCGAGCGGCTCGGCGGATAGACGGGAAGGCAGGCCGACGATCTCCGTCCATGACATCTCGAACAGTGCCTGCGCGGCCCGGTTGGCGTAAGTGAAGCGTGGTTCGGCGCCGACGTCATGCGACAGCACGACGATGGAGGCGAAGTAGAGTGCGCGCCCCGCCTCGCCGGCCTGCACTGCGGCCAAAAGCGGCCGTCCGGTCAGGCGCAGATGGCTGTCGAAGAGCAGGCGCGCGTGTCCGGCGAGGTAGCCGTTATCCGGTCCGGGTTCGGCGTACACCGTCACATCCATTGCGTTCAGCCTCCGCCATACCCGAGCCGGGCGAGATCCTCCATCTCCAGATAACGCCAGCCCCCCGGTCCCAGGGATTCATCCAGATACAGCTCACCGATGGCGATCCGGCGCAGGGACTCGACCCGGTTGCCCACCGCCGCAAGCATGCGCTTGACCTGATGGTACTTGCCCTCGCCCAGGGCAAGCTCGATCTGGCAGGCATCGATCCGCGCGCAGGCCAGGGCGGCGACCGGCGTCGCTTCATCGCGCAACTGCACGCCCTCCAGCAAAGCGGCGATCTGTGCATCGTCGACCGGATGCCGGCAAGTGACCCGGTATCGCTTCGGCACCTTGCGCTTCGGCGAGATCAGCGCATGGATGAACGCGCCATCGTCGGAAAACAGCAGGAGGCCGCTGGTGTCCTCGTCCAGCCGCCCCACGGCTTGCGCCTCGCGCCGGCGCAAGGGATCGGGCAGCAGGTCGAACACGCTGGGGTGATGCCGGGGCGCGCGCGAGCATTCGTGGCCCACCGGTTTGTCGAGCATCAGGTAGACCCGTTCGCGAAAGCGCCAGGGCTGGCCATCGACGCTGAACTCCAGTTCCCGAAGCGGGAATTCGATGAATGGATCCGTGACCTCCAGGCCGGCCACGCCGACCCGACCGGCGCGGATCAGCGCCCGGCATTCCTTGCGGCTGCCGAAGCCCTGGCTGTGCAGGATGCGCTCAAGCTGCATATGCCACCTCCAATTCGGCCGCTGAATCGGCCAGGGCCAGCTTTGCGGCGCGGTTCATGCGCTTGATGGCCGCCTCGCGGCGGGTCGCGCTGGCGCGATCGAGGGCGATTTCGGCATGGATGAGCGAAACCGGCCGGCGGCCGCGGGTATAGCGCGCGGCGCGACCCTGGCCGGCATTGTGCTCGGCCAGCCGGCGACCGAGGTCGGTGGTGATGCCGGTATAGAGACTATCGTCGGCGCAGCGCAGGATGTACACATGCCAGGTCATGACCGGATCAGTCCCCGGCCGGCGGAAGGCTGTCGAGACTCGCCCAGAAGCGGGCGCGCGCAGCCTCGATGGCGATAGCCCGGTGCCGCACCAGGTGCGCCAC